>JBFKNO010000037.1:0-14845 GCA_041629275.1 Nitrospiraceae bacterium | reverse complement strand
CTGAGGCGGGGAGGCGTAGCTCGAGACGATCCCCTGAGGAGGTGTCAGCCAAGCTGCGTCCTGATGACCGCGCGCCGGGACGGGATGCCGGTCGCGTGCGACTACCGCCCGCCCCGTCGTCCTTCCATTGCACGCAGCACCGCGCCGGACTGCAGGACCCAGGCCATCATGAGCCACATAGCCGCGCAGACCGTGCCCACAATGAAGAACCAGTCGTAAGCTGATCGCGCCGACTTGTCGATCACGGGTCCGGCAATCAACGGGATCACCACGTACGCCGACAGCACGACGATCAGCGTCACGAAGGGCCGGATGATGGGGCGCAGGCAGGCCACCCATCTGCCGTTCCTCGGCATCTGCACCGTGAGGCGATGGCCCATCATCCAGAGCATGATGAGCGCGCCGGTATACCACAGGAACTGCACGAGGTGAGCCGCGGTCAGCTTCGAGGCGCCGAGCGGGGCGTTTTGGAAGAGCGGAATGCTCCCCAGTACGACCGCAAGAGCCACGGCGAGAAGGGTGCCGACGCCATAATGGGTCACGCTTCCCATAATTTTCATGTCGGAGCCTCCTTTGTGTTGAGCTCGTGATCCGTGACGGTGCCTCCTGAGTTGCCCATTAGGGCTTCCTACGGTCACACCCTCGCGGCCCAGCTATAAAGGATAGCAGCAATCCGGCAACACGGCCCCGCGTCGCAGTGGTGCGCCTGCCAAATCAATCACTTACAAGCCTGTTTCGGAGAGCGAAAGACCAGGCGTTAGGCTCAGGGGGGCAAGGACCGGCATCGCGGCGGGAGGCGGTGAGCTGGAATCCTCTATTTCTGCTTCCGGGTCTCAGCGAGCAATTCGTGGACGTGCTTCATGGTGACGCCGAGGTTGACTCCGGCAACCCGCGTGAGCACGGAATGGTTGACGGCAATGACCTGCCCGCCCCGATTGAGCACCGGGCCACCGCTGCTGCCGCCCGCCGACCGCGCTTCGTAGGTGATGACCTGGCTCGAGACATCGGAGATGTGCCCCTGCGTCGACAGCGGTCGGATCAAATCGCGCTGGGCGAGGACCTCGGCCACGCGCAGCGGGTCCGAGCCGGCGACGCGCAGCACGTCGCCGGCGATGGGCGGGGGCAGACGGCTCAGGAGGCTGTCGAAGGTGCCGGGATAGCTCAGGATGAGGACGGGCTCGCCGGGCTTGACCGCGCGCGTGGGCACTGCCAGGGGGAGGATGGGGACACCCTGAGGTTGCCGCGTTGTCCGCAGCACCGCGAGGTCGACCCTCGGGGAGACGCGCAGGATCTCCACGGCAAAGGGCTCGGCCACCCCGGGGAAAAAGACGCGCAGCGCGCCCATGTCCGGCTCATAGCCGGCCTCGAGGGCCGTCTGTACCGGGGGATAAGTTTCCCACATGCGGACCAGGTGCCGGTTGGTCAGGATCGTGCCGCGGGCATCCACGAGGAACCCCGTGCCGGCGTAGTTGATCACGAGCGGCGGCGCCTCGCCTTCGAGCGTGAGCTGCAGGTTGCCCTGCTCGTCGAGGAGGGGCCGGCCGGCATCGTCGAAGCCCATGTAGCGCAGCGGCCGCTTGGTCTCCGGATCCAGGAGCTGGTAGCCGCCCTGCAGCAGGCCCACCCCGCCTTCGAATCGGCTGATCAGGTCCTCCGCGTACCGCTGTGATGTGGCAAGCTCCGTCAGCCTGTCGCGAAGCGCCGTCAGCTCGTCCTCCGAGAGCCGCGCCGCCTCGTCCTTTTCTACCGTGGCCCGCAGCGTGGCCATGAGCTCCTCACGCTGCCCGCGTAGCTCCTCGATCGCCTGCCGTTCCTCTTCCACCCGTCGCTCCAACTCCGCCTGGGTGAGGCGCCCGGTCTCGATCTTCCCGAGCAACTCAGAGATACGCTCCTCCGACTTGCCGACCGCCACGGACTGGCGGTAGAGCGTCACCGACAGCGCGGCGATGACGAGCAACGGCAGGAGCACGGAGAGAAGCGCCACGAGCTTGACGGTCCTCGAGCCATGCTGCGCGATATCCGTCAGGACGGTGCGCGCCAGGTAGATCGGCGACGTATACCGCCGGTGCGGCGTGTGGAGGACCATGTCCCGCGAATCCGTGACGATGTCGCGCCAGGGTTTCACGCCGGGCGAGCCGTCGGGAAGAATATGGAACCGCATGAGCGGCCCCTGCCCGCCGAAGCGGATCTGATCACCATCGTGAAGCGCGGCCTCGCCGACCTGGTGCCCGTTCACCAGGACCGCGTTCTGGCCGCTGCGGTCGCGCAGGATCGGGATGTGTCCTTCCACGGTGATGTCCGCGTGAACCGGAGCCACGATGGGATCCTTGCTGGGGTCGAAGACCACGCTGCAGGTCTCGGCGGCGCCCATCGCGATCCTGTCCGCGTCGAAGTACTGGGTCCGGCCGCGCATTCCGCCGGTCACGTGGTGGAGCATCATCTTCATCGTGGGGCCACGCTTAGCACCAACCTGCAGGAGGGTCAAGCGGTGAGTGGAGGAGCGGTCCCACGTCCCAGGTCCCACGTCAGGATGGTGTATTTCGTGGGACCTGGAACGTGGGACCTGGGACCTGGGACTTTTTTAGAATGCCGCGAAGGTGTACTGATAACCGACTGCGGCTTGCACATCCGGCGTCTGACCCGCGATGCCGACCCCCACACCGAACGTCAGGAGCATCCAGGGGTTCACCTGGTGCCGCAGCCCGGCCTCCGCGAGGACGAGGGGATCACCCGGCGCGACCGCGGCGCGCTGCACGACCACATCGACCAGTACCAGGTTGTCGAGCCCGATCGCGATCGGCAGGAGCCCGAAGTCGGCGGGATGATCGGCGCCGACCACCACCTGATAGATGTAGGCTTCCTCGCCTGGCCCGGGGTCGCCGATGTTCGTGAATCCCGCGTTGACATGAACCCGTCCCCGCGCGAAGCCCTTGGTGAGGATGCCACGGACCTTGCTGTTCACGCCGGAGGCCCCTTCGCCGCTTGGAAACTCCAGCCCAAAGCGCAAGGCCGTGGCGGGGGTGAGGGAGGTCTCGAGATTGAAGTTGTAGAGACCTTCCACCTGGACGTTCCCGCTCCCTTCTCGATCCCCAGGGCCGATGAAAAATGCCGCTCTTCCCTCGAGTTGAAAGTTTTTCATCATGCCCCACTTGAGCTCCGGCTCGAGGGCGAAAACCTCGCCGCGCTCGCCCCCTCGCTCGTAACGGAAGACCGGCTGCTGCTCGATGGAGCGGTAGGCGATGACGAAGGCATCTTCGACCGTGATCGGGTTGTTTTCCTCCAGGTTCCGATGATCGGCCGCCGGTGTGGAAACGGGGGCGAGCAGAGCACCGGCGAGGACGACGGGGGGGAGCCAGTGCCTCATGGGGATCCATGCCCCTCGTGCCGGCCCTGGCCCTGTGGCATGGCCATGACCGCGCCCATGGCGCCAGGCCCGCTTCGCATCCAGGGCTCGTACCGGAGCGGGTCCAGGTCCGGGACCGGTGAGGAGACGCGCTGCCGGAGAGCCCGCTCACGGTCACCCGGCCGGACCAGCATGAGCTCGAGCATGCGGTAGATCTCGGCCTTCTTGTCCGTGACGAGGGGCGAGGCCAGGATGTCGTAGGCGATGCCGTGGAACTGATGCAAGTTGTCGAAGATGTTGGCGGCCTCAGGGGCCATCACCGCAAACCGGGGCATCACTTCGCGGGAGAGCAACATGCGATTCGGCGGTTGAGGGAGGACCTCCGTCCAGAAGACCTGGTCGATCTGAGCGACGGCAGCCGTCTGATCGGCGTGGTAGACGACCTGTGTTTCGTAGACGGCGGGGTGCCACCAGTGGAACGCCCAGAACAGGTGTGCCGACTGGGGCCAGTCTCGGCGAAAGGCCTTGAACCACGGCTGTGCCATGAGATGGACGCGCTCGCGGACGATCACTTCGAGCGGGGCGGGGCTGAAGGCCAGGCCAGGCTCGCTCAGGTAGTAGTCTGTCTCCAGCTCGATGAAGCGACGCTGCTCCGCCTCCGTCAGTGACGGATCCGCCATGATGTCGTACAGCGCCTCGTGGAGCGCGTGCGTCCAGTCGATCACCTTCGGCGCAAGCGGCGCCAACCGCGCGAAGGCTGGGCCCACATCCGCCTGCTCCGGCTCCACGCGCGCGGGCCGCCTCAGCACCGCCACCGCCTGGCTCAGGAAGCGCGCATCGGCCTCGGCGGCCGCCGCGGGGTCGGGCGGCGTGTCGAGGAGTAGGTCGCTGATCGAGCCGTGCGCCCAATGTGCGGCGGTGGTCAGCCCGTAATTCTTCGGATGACGAACATAGAACGCCCAGAGGTACGGCGCGCGCCGGCGGTAAATCTCGTCACGCTGCTCGAGGGCATCCACCGTGGCCGCGGCCGCACAAAGCCCCACCACGACGGAGATCCCGCTGAGACCGAGGCTGTACCAGGCTCGACGATTCATGACGACCTCACAGCGTCAATCAGCTTGCCGAAGGACGAGGCTCGGCATCATGCGGTGCCGATCGGCAACAAGGGGCGGCAAGAAACGTCGGTCAGAGTCGCCAGGTGGTGAGAAAGAGATAGCGCGGAGGTCCGCCGCGATCGACCGACACGGTGTCCACACGGTCGGGCGAGCGAAGGCCCGCCGTCCGCCGACCGGTCGCGTGGTCACAGAGTACCGGGGCCGAAGCTTGTTGGGGATCCCACGAGGAGGACCAGGCGCTGAGGGAGTCGGGGCAGCGCTTGGCGGCGTCGGCGCCGTGCCCTGAATCGTGGTGCGTCGCCGCGTCGCTGGAACCGGCAGGCGCAGCCGCCGTCATCGGGCAGAAGAGGCTCAGCCCCGTGCAGCCGAGGAACAGCACGAGCACGACGATGGCGACCGCGCCGCGAGCAGGCAGAAAAGATCGAACCATGGCCGGATCATACGCCTCGGGCCGGGAGAGTGC
This sequence comes from Nitrospiraceae bacterium, assembly GCA_041629275.1. Classification (GTDB taxonomy): domain Bacteria; phylum Nitrospirota; class Nitrospiria; order Nitrospirales; family Nitrospiraceae; genus JBFGRM01. Next base: position 9,924 of record JBFKNO010000037.1, on the reverse strand, counting down.
AAATCACAGATGACAGACTGTCCGCTGGCATCAGCTCGGAAAGTTTGATAGAGTAGTATTAATCCCAAGGAGTAGCCTGGAACCGATCGCGTTTCTCGCCGCGATTCACCCGCGACCTTTTCCAGCCTATTTGACCGACTACCTGAAAATTGGAGGACCTGTTCGATGACACAGGCTCGAATGTTGGCACGGTATCTCTTGGCCTGCGTGGTGCTGGGTATGCTCGCACCGGCGCTCCTGATGGCCGAAGAGAAAAAAGAGAGCGCCAATACCGTGTCGTCCGGCAAGGAGGTGTCGCTCGAGTACACCCTCAAGCTGGCCGACAACAAGGTCGTCGACACGAACGTCGGCCAGGACCCGCTGACCTACACGCAGGGTTCCGGCCAGCTCATCTCCGGCCTGGAGTCCAAGCTGGAGGGCATGGCGGTCGGAGAGACCAAGCAGGTCACCGTCGTCCCCGAAGACGGCTACGGCTCGGTGAACCCGCAGGCCTTCCAGGAAGTACCTAAGGAAAATATCCCCGCCGAGGCCATGAAGGTCGGCACGGAGCTCATCGGCCGTGATGCGCAGGGCCGCGTGGTGCGGCCGCGGGTGTCCGAGATCAAGGACAAGACCGTCGTCCTGGATTTCAACCACCCCCTGGCCGGCCAGACTCTGTATTTCGACGTGAAAGTCCTCGACGTGAAGTAGCGTCTCAGGCCACCCCGCGCCTGTTGTTTGGGCGTCCCGGCTTCACCCCAGGAGCCGGGACGCCGGAGCCACTCCTGCCCGGTCCCCGCAGCCATCGGACACCACAGCCGTTCGCCAGCCAGCCCCCGGCGACAAGAATCGGCCGGTGCACGTCCCCGCCGACAGCCAGCGACGAAAATCGTCCCTTGCCGCCAAGCGCCAACATTCCGCGGGTTCCGGGCGGGCCGCATGGCACGTGCTTTGCCCTCGCGACCGCCCGGCACGTTTTGGACCTTCAGCTATACTTCTTTATCGAGCCGCATCCACTCACCACCCAGGTTCGATCAAGGAGAAACCCGTATGAAGCACCAGGCATGGCTCCTCGCCGCGATCTGCATGGCGTTCCTCTCAGGCTGCGTGAGCACCCAGAAGTATCAGGAGGCACTGGCGGACCTCGAGTCCGCCCGCAAGGCGAACGAGCAGGCGAGCGCGGCCTTGGACGCGCACAAGGCGGAGACCCAGAAGGCCCAGCAGGGTCTGGAGGCCACCATCGCCCAGCTGCGGCGTGACATGGATGAGCAGAAGCAGATCAACGCGCAGCTTCAGGACGAGCGGAGCCAGGTCCTTCTCGAACGGAACGACCTCCAGCGCAAGGTCCAGGAGCTGGACGACCACGGCAAGGATTTGACGACGCGCCTCGCCGCCGAGCAGACGCAGGTGGCCAAGCTGCGGGACGACAAGCAGCGCCTGATGGCGGGCACGACCACCGCGCAGGAAGAGATCGAGCGGATGCAGAGGCGGATCGGGGAGCTCGAAGTCGAGGAGGCACGGGCGCGGGACCTCGAGCAACGCCTGAACGAGCGCGGCCAGGAGCTCCTCGCGCTCACCGAGCGCCTGGGAGTCCTCGAGGCGGAGGCGCAGGATCTCGAGCGGCGGGTGACCCAGCGTGACGGCGAGCTCGCCCGCATGCGCCAGGAGATGGAGCAGACGGTCGCGTCCCTCACGAACGAGCGGGATCAGCTCATGGCGGAGCGCAACAGTCTGACGGCCTCGCTGGAGACCAAGGAAGATCGCCTGCGGGCCGAAGCCGCGGAGAAAGCGCGGCTCGAGCGCGAGCGCCAGGCCAAGGAAGAGGAGATCCAGCGCCTCACGCAGACCCACGAAAACCTGAGGAACTCCCTCGAGGCCGAGATCGCCAAGGGCGACATCCGCATCAAGCAGGTGCGGGACAAGCTGACCATCAACATGGTCGACCGCGTCCTCTTCGATTCCGGCCGGGCCTTCGTCAAGCCTGCGGGCTTGAAGGTCCTGAAGCAAATGAGCGACGTTCTCAAGAGCGTGGACGACAAACAGATCCGGATCGAGGGGCATACGGACAACGTGCCGATCGGGGTCAAGCTCCAGGACAGGTTCCCGACGAACTGGGAGCTGTCGACCGCGCGCGCGACCAGCGTCGTGCGCTACCTGATCGAAAAGGGCGAGATCTCCCCGGATAACATCTCCGCGGTCGGGTACGCGGACACCCGTCCCATCGCCTCGAATGAGGAAGAAGTGGGCCGCCAGGTGAACCGGCGGATCGAGATCGTGCTCTATCCGAGGGATCTGAAGGACATTGCCAGCGAGATCGGCTCGAGCGTGGAGAACTGATGCCTTTCCTTTTCGTCATTCCTGCATAAGCAGGAATCCAGCAATCCCGGGAAAAGATGGATGCCTGCTTCCGCAGGCATGACGACTAAGGAAGCACAACAGAAAAAAAGCAGGAACCCCTGTGAAAGGAGTTCCTGCTTTTCTATCTCTTCACGCCGGAATTGATCCCGGCTCCTCTTGTCTTTGTTCGCCGCCCGCCTTCTACCAGCGTCCGCGCTTCCCGCCGCCGCCGCCGCCTCCGCCACGGCCGCCGCCACCAAAACCGCCGCCACCAAAACCACCGCCACCGCCACCGCCGCCCCGGCCGCCCCGGTTCTCCTGGGGCCGGGCCTCGTTGACTGCCAGCGTGCGCCCCTCGAGCTGCGTCCCGTTCAGGGCCGCGATCGCGGCGTTCGCCTCCTCCGACGAGGCCATTTCCACGAACCCGAAGCCCCGCGACTGTCCGGTGAACCGGTCCGTGATGATGCGCACCGACTCCACCGTCCCGTGCGGCGTGAACATGTCGGTCAACTGCGCCTCGGTGGTTGAATAGGGTAAACCCCCAACATAGATCTTCGCGCTCATCTCGCTGCTCCTTGTGAATGGTGACGGTATCTTGAGCCTGGACCAGAAGGGGAGGGACCGGGCCGTGGGGCTGGGATTCTTCGCGGCCTGGGGGTCTGACTTCCGGCACGAACTCCGTGGCAACACAACGTCGGATCAGGGCCGGACTTGCGGACAGCTCTTCCGACGGGCCCGCACCGGAAAAGTGACGCCACCCTAGCATAGGTCTGCAGAGAAGGCAATGCTGTCGAGCGGCTCTGCCACCCCGGTTGAGCGCGCGGCGTCCCATCCGCCAAGCCCAGGGACGACTGGCCCGGGCGCGGTCGATTCTACGTTCCTGCTGGCGCCCGAGTACATCCTCTGCTAAGTTCGGCCGAAAGGCGAGCGCGGCAACCGACGAGGTCGCCGCCGCCGCGGCAGGCGGATCCTGTCGTCCGAATCCAGGCTGGACACCATGGTCGCGAACCAGACCCAGAAAGACCTCGAAGCCCTCGCAGGATTCGTGCTCCCCCTCGCGGAACAGCAACTCAAGGCGCAGCAGGGGTTCCATCCCTACGGCGGGATCATGGCCGGCGACGGGACGATGAAAGGATTTACTGCCGATGAGGAGGAGGGGGAGGAGCGCAAGTCCCAGCAGACCGTCGATGCGCTCACCGACGCATTTCGCAAGATGGGGCAGGAGGGCAGCGCCAAAGCCTCCGTCATCGTCTGCGACGTCCGGGTCACGCCACCGGGCACGAAAACGGAGACCGACGCGGTTCTGCTGATCCTGGATCACGTCGACGACTACTCAGCCGAGATCTACATGCCCTACCACTTTGACGGCGGGAGCGAGCTGGTCTTCGGCGAGATGTTCGGCACGCCGGGCCAGCGCACGATCTTTTGCCTGTCATGAAGATGGGACTGCATTCGTCCATGATGCCGCCCGGTGAGCCGCCGGGTCGCGTCACAGGCGCGGTGGGGGGACAGATGACCTCCAAGCCAGGAGCCACGCGATGGGGGAGACGGCGAGCTACTGCAGCGACTGCTACAATTTGCTCGGCAAGGGCGACGTGCCGGCCGACCCGCAAGTCCAGGCCGCCGAGGCGGCGGCTAAAGCGCCGATGACCAAGAACGGCGCCTGCAGCAAATGCGGCAAGGCCACCGTCGTGGTCTATTACGAAACCTGAGCCGCGGCCGTTTGGGGTGATACCTTCTTTGCCTCGTCTCTAAACAGACAGGCACGGGGAGGCCGAGCGCGTCAGAGCCCTTTCCCCTCACCCCTCAAGTCTGTTACCAGCCTCCCCGCTTCTCGCCGCCGCCGCGATTACCGCGATCCGGGGAAGGCTTCGCCTCATCGACCTTCAGCGTGCGCCCGTCGAGCTGTGTGCCGTCCAATGCGGTGATCGCCTTCTTCGCCTCTTCCTCCGAGCCCATCTCGACGAAGCCGAAGCCGCGTGACTGGCCCGTGAACCGGTCGGTGACGATCTGGACGGACTGTACCGAGCCATGCGGAGCAAAGAGACCTTCCAACTGCGACTCACTCGTCGCATAGGGCAAGCCGCCCACGAACAGCTTCGAACCCATGTGGGGTTCCTCCTTGTGATGGGATATTGTCTTGGTCGTCGAACCGGCGGGAACGTTACGGGCCGAAGTCCCGGGACCGCGGCTTCGGGTCAGGTTTCCGAGCACCGTTGCGGTCAAAACAACATCGGACAAGGGCCTTCCGTGCGAAGTCTTCAACGCAGGCCCCAAGCGGTGAAGCGCCGTGACATTACCATGGAAGCATTGCCTAAGCAACAGGGCTGAGCGTCGCCCGGCGCGCGCCTCCCGCCGGACCTCTCTCTGCATTTCCTCTGATTGGGTTTCCTCTCGCAGGTGGACGGAATGCGGCTCCGAGAGCACAGGTGCTCCCTCGTAGCCCTCTCGCCGGAAGGGAGAGAAGCTTGGGCGGGGCTCTCCTCAGTCCTCAGCCCTGAGAGCTGTCTTAGAAGAGCGGCGGCTGCGGGCCCCATTCCAGGCCGGCGAGATCCGGGTCTTCCCCCTCACCATCCCGCCGGGGCCGGGTCGCCTTTTCCTGCTGGCGTTGCACCCGGCGCGCCTCTTTTTCCTTCTGCTTGGCCTGTCGCGCTCGCTCGCGGTCTCGCTTGGCAAGCGTGGTTTTGCCTGGTCTAGCGATATTGCCCTCCTCTCGTGCCCCGACCCCTGGCAATCGACTCCACGGGCGCGGGCTCCGAACCCTGAAATCCCCGGTTGGAACGGTGCGGGCGCGAGCGCCCGTGCTCCGGGACCAGCCGTGGTCCCGCGTTGTGCGGAGGCTTCCCGATGGCACGCGGCACGGCGCGCCCCAGCAGCCGCTCGATGGCCCGGATCTGGTGCGAATCTTCGGCGGTCACGAAGCTGGAGGCACGACCGACGGCCTCCATGCGGGCCGTCCGACCGATCCGATGCACATAGTCTTCCGGGCAGTTGGGCAGATCATAGTTGATCACGTGCTCGATATTGGCCACATCGATCCCGCGGGCCGCGATATCCGTCGCCACGAGAATACGGTACTGCCCCCGGCGGAAGCCCTCGAGCGCCCGGCGTCGCGCCGACAAGCCGTGGTTGCCGTGCAGGACCGCCACGCGGTGGCCGCGCTGCTCCAGCGTCCGGCCCACTCGATCCGCGCGGTGCTTCGTTCGCGTGAAGACCAGCACGCTGCCGCCCTGTTCGTTGAGGAGTCTGAGCAGCAACGCCGTCTTGTCCTCGCTCGTCGTGTGATGCAGCATTTGCGTGATGCCCGACGCGGGCGTGGCCGGCTTGGCCACCGTGACTCGGACGGGATTCTTGACCGACACCCGCGCGAGGTGGGCGAGATCCGTGGGAATCGTTGCGGAAAAGAGCAGCGTCTGCCGCTCCTCCGGCAAGGCATCGAGGATCTGGTTGATCTGCGGCGCGAAGCCCATATCGAGCATGCGGTCCGCCTCGTCGAGGACGACAATCTGTAAGGCGGCCATATTGATATTACCGTTCCACATGTGGTCGAGCAAGCGCCCCGGCGTCGCCACGATGATGTCGGGACGCTGGCGCAGCGCGCGCACCTGCGCCTGCATGTCAGCGCCGCCCACGATCGTGGTGGCGAAGACCCGGCGGCGCCGGCCGAGTTGGTCGACCGTGGTCTGGATCTGGATCGCGAGCTCCCGCGTCGGGGCCAAGATCAGCCCGCGGGGCGGGCCCACCTGGACACCGGCCAGCCGCTCGACCATCGGGATAACGAAAGCGGCCGTCTTGCCGGTGCCGGTCTGTGCGCAGCCCAGCACGTCACGGCCCTCGAGGCTCGGCGGAATCGCCTGCGCCTGGATCGGCGTCGGGGTCGTAAAGCCAGCTCGGTCAATGTCCTGGAGGATGGCCTCGGACAGATGGAGCGAGGAAAAGGTTAGTGGTGAGGATACAGTGGGAGATAGAGGTGTAGACACACGAAATCCTTTCTGAAGTGGATCGCATTGACACGTGGTCAGAAAACTGAGGGAAGCAGAATCAGGAGGGGAGTCCGCTGCCAGCAGGATCGACTCGCGATGCGATCGCGGGGTCCGGAGTATCGAGTTGACCACCGCCGCCGGACCGTCTCGGCGATGAATTTACTCACCATACAGGACGAATCACCTAATGTCAAACTCTGCGCGTTTCCTCTCAGTGCCCTCTGCGAGGCCGGCCGTTCGGCCGAGACGACTCGGTTTCCGCAGCCTTGGCCTCGGTCTCTGTCACCTGACCCCTTACACCTGACTCTAGCAGAGCCGGGCCCTACACGGGGCGGAGCCGAAGGAGCGAACCTCTTTTGCTATACGGCCACGAACTTGTCCGCCTCATGACGGCTCCGGAACCATCCCGTCACCTCGCGGCGATAGGCCGCCGGCTGCTTGCCGATCATCATCAACCCCTCCCCGTCGGCCAGGATCAGCAGATCCGCCTCCGCAGCAAGCTTCCGGCACGGCTCCCCCACATGCACCCGATACTGCGTCCGGTGATCGGGATTGAGCATCGAGCCCTTCTCCACGATCTCCGTCAGGCCGTCGATGATCCCGTTGTAGCCCTCGGTACGGTGCCGCACCTTCGTCCCGTCCGGCATGCGCAACCATTTCTGCTCTGTGCTGGCGGTCGTCGTGGCTGATCTGTCGTCCTGCATGGTGCTGATACCTCCGTGAATCAAGCCGTCATGATGAATCGTATCTTGGAGCCTCCGCTCAAGGCCGCCGCGCGGGCTTGGCCTTACCCTTGGGCTTGGCCGCGGCCCCCAACATCACGCCACAGGGCAAGCGCGCACGATTCTTCGCGGGGTTCTGGGGCGTACGGCGGTTCCCCATGATGACCGGGTCCAGGACCTCGCCGCACTGCAGGCAGCGCCAACCGACCAGCGGCTGCCGGGAAGTCGGGCCGTCCACATCGTCCAATTTGACGGAAACCATCATCCCGTGGCAGCGCGGGCAGAACACCAGGTCACCTCCATGATCGCCAGTTGAGTGGCGGAAGAGCAGCGGCGACTTGGGAGCCGATCGCGCGAGAGGCAGGCGAAGGCGCGAGGGATCGGAAAGACCGCGAACTCAATCAAAAGTATAACACATTCGCCCCGGCAAATGCGCGCCAAATCTGGGTCATTTCCCATTTGCCCTTTTCGCGAAAAGCAGGAAGATCCCTGAGCGCGCATTGGAAAATAGGAGGAGGCCGCCCAGTTCACGGACCGTGGCACACCCCGAAAGGAGCCCTCCATGTCGCATCAAAAAAGTGTCAGGATCAGTCTTGTCCGAGATAGCCCATCGTGGTCCGTCCGGGGCAAGGAGCACGCCCTGCAAAAGGACACGAGCGGAACCCGCCAGGTCGGCATGGCCCTGCATCCGGCCTCATCCTGAAACTCACGATCAGGTCGTCCTCAACGGGCGAGGAGCGCGGGGATGGACACGCACCCAGGATTGATTTGGGCAGCAGTGTGTCAGAACGCGTTTGATGCGGGAAGCGCGGTGCTCAGCCCTCTCCGTTTTCGAGGATCGGTTGAGGGGTCTCCCCGAAGACGCCCAGTATGACCGCGACGATCGCTGCTTGCAGGACCCATCCGATCAGGCAGACGCCGACCGCACGGAGGGTGCTCTGATAGTCCAGGGCCTGACGCACCGCGATGACCATGGCCACGAGCATCCATACACCGGCGACCAAGAACACCAGGGGGGCCAGGGTCGGGATCACGGCCAGCACACGGATGACCCCAGGCGCACTCGAAAAACCGATGGTCCGTAACAGCTCGCTATGGGTGGCCCGGGTCTGCGGCTCTGGCAGCAATTTCGTTCCGATCACGTAGGTCAGGAATGCCCAGACATACCAGCCGAACAAGGCCCCGATCGTACCCATGGCAATCCCGGCCACGCCCCCTGTTTGGTAGAGACCGATGCCACTCGCCACACTGGACAAGACGACGACGCCCATCGCCTGACCGAGCGCACCCTTGTCTGCCTCAACTTCTTCGTAGACACTGGCCTCGAGCTTGGCCGCACGAATCATTCGCTCCACGAATGGGCTCATCGCGTACTCAATCCTTTCTAGACGTCGGATTCCGGGCCGGCAGGAGAGGTCAGCGCCTCTCTGGCTTTCGGACCCGTGACGTCACCTACCCCTGCCGCCTCTGTTCACGATCGTTCGCTTCCGAAGCACGGGTGTAAAAGAAAACGGGCTATCCCCGGGAAGGAGATAGCCCGTCCTTGGCGCTTGGGACGCCGACAATCAACGCCTCAGCTATGTTGGAGACCCGCTTCGCAACGTGTCATGCAGGGCTTCTGTCTCGTTGAGAACCGAGTATGCCGGATCCGTTTCCGCCGACTCAATTCGGCTGCGCTGAGATCCTGCCCCCCCTTGTTCTCTGTTCGTCTCTGACGAACCTGTACCGTAGGCACGGTCCCGTTTATTCGGGATTGGTGGGGGGATCGCTCGGCAAAGAGCAGAAAACCCGCTTTGGCGAGGCCAATCTCGTCGCCAGCGGGCCTTCCTGGCCAGGTGGCGTCAGGTCTTCCATAGAAAGACCTCCCTTCTCTTGCTTGAGCACGGGAGTCACCGTACTCTGCACCGCCGTCAAAGGGTTCCGATCGAAGTGGAACGAGGTTTATCCTACTCCCGCCCCTGGGAGCTGTCAATCCAGAAAATCTGCAGTCGGGAGCCTCGGGGAGCGTGCCCGAACCTGGCCGAGCCAACACGAACGATGCTAGGATGTGGCCGGACTCGAACCTGTTCAACGGAGGCACGTATGGATGTGGAAGCCTTTCGGCAGATGGTGGCCAAGATGCCGAACGGATTTCTGGGGCGCTATGGCCTCGGGGACAAGCTCCTACAGGCGGGGAATCTCGAGGAGGCGGTGGAGCACCTGCGCGTCGCAATCAGGCTTGATCCTGTCCATGTCGCGTCGCATTTTGCCCTGGGCCGGGCACTGGCCGGCCTGAAGCAAAGTGATGAAGCCAAGGCCGTGCTCAGCGCCGGGATCGACGCCGCGCAATCGGGTCGCTCGAACGGGGGAGGGGACCTCGTCCCGGAGATGCGCGCCCTGATCGCGTCTTTGGGATGATGCTCAACCCCAGGGCTGGGAAAGGCGGACCTGTACCAATTCCTCAGCGCTGGACTCGATCATCGGACTTCCTGGATCATAATCGTCTCTTGACTAGGAGGCAGTGAGAGCCTATCGTGATGTCGTGGGAGGAGTTTAACGCCCCGAGGGAATATTGTTCGACAGGGGGTCGAGCGCTGCGGATGGTGTGCAAGCCCAGCATCGACTGGGAAGCCTAAAGTCCCACCAAGATCTCCACCGTACCTACAAGTTCTCGGTAGGTGCGTGCTCCTCCCACCCAAAACCTTCGACCGCGATGCCCCGTGCGCTTGTCCGGTCGATCTCTTGCCGACGGCACCCGTTCCCTCATCGGTAGAGCCCCGTTTCCTCCTGGCCTTCGTCATCACGAGAGCAAGATCAGCGTTGAAGCCGGTCTCCCGGACGCTCCTGTTCAATAAGCCCTACGGGGTGCTTCCTTGTTTTACGGATCCGAAAGGACGCCCAACGCTCGCCGAGTACGTGCCGAT
>JBFKNO010000036.1:0-14851 GCA_041629275.1 Nitrospiraceae bacterium | reverse complement strand
GAGGACCTTGTAGTGCTCGGCGCTCGGTTCGAGCGGTTCTTGCAGAAGGACCTTGTGTCCGTCGTTCTGCAAGCTGACCGGCACGTTCTTGATCGGATCCCCCGCGTCCAGCCAGACCTCCAGACGCTCCCCCGCATCCATCATTTCCAGCTTCAGCTTGGTCTTCACGTAGTTGAGCGGGCACATCACGCCGCGCAGGTCGTAGATCGTCGCCTCGCCGGCTTCGGCTTGCGTCTCCGCCGCCGGCTCGGTCTCGGCCGCCTGCCGTGGCGCGCTGCCCTGCTTGCCCTCGTCGGACAAAGCGAGGTCCTTGGCGAGCTGCTCACTGGTCGTGCGGCACGCGTCGACGAAGTCGCGCGCGAAGACGATCTTGTGCTGAACGAACTCCGGCGACGCCTCCTTGGGGCCCAAGTCACCGATTTGAGCACTGAGGTTGCGGTAGGCAGCGGGCACCTTCCCGTTCTGGGCGAACCGGCCTTCGAATTCCGCAAAGGTGTCGGCATCGGTGGCGGGATCCAGCCCTTCCGTGACGAGGAGGGCCTTGGCGGCCGCCACGATGGCCCGGTAGGCCTTGTTGACGGCGATGGCGTACTGGTGTCTTTCCGCGAGCATCCGCGCATGATAGAGCTCCTGGTCCGCCTCCAGGAGGTGATTGTCGATCATTTCCAGGGCGCCGCCGGCGCATTCACCCGGCCCCAGGTCCTCCGTCGTGAACTCGCTCTCGCCCTCCCAGTCGTAATAAAAGGACGGATCCTGCTCGTAGGGCGGCAGGATCGAGAAGGGGATGAGCTCCTCCTTGAGCGCCGCCTTGCCGGCGCGCTTCACGAAGCGCAGGAAGGTTTCGCCTGCCAGCCGGTCCCGGCGGTACACCGTGAACAGATGCGAGAGGGCGGCCGGCACGTTCTTCGCCGGCAGCTTGACCGTCATTTGGCCGATCGTGGCCGTGCCGTTGACCTGCCCGCCGAGGTGGAGCTCGTACACAGGAGCCACGTGGTCGCCGACGCGCTTGCCGACGCCGTGAAGCCCGATCGCGGCGATGTGATGCTGTGCGCAGCTGTTGTGACAGCCGCTGATCTTGACGTTGACGCCGTCCAGATCCTCGGGGATTCGTCCGGGCGGGAGGATCTCGGCGAGCGCCCGCGCGACCCCCTTGGAGGACGTGATCCCGAGCCCGCAGGTATCCGTACCCGGGCATGCGATGATGTCTTCCGTCCGCTCCGCCCCGGGGTCTCCAAGGCCGACCGCGACCAACTCCTCGTAAAACGCGGCCGCCTGGGACTCCGGAATCCATCGGACGATCATGTTTTGGTTGATGGTCGTCCGCAGGTTGCCATTGGCGAAGCGCTCGGCGAGGTCGGCGAGGGCGTACATCTGGGTCGCCGTGATATCGCCCATCGGCAATTTCACCGTGGCCGCCACATAGCCGTCCTGCCGTTGCGTGACGACATTGGTCCGCTTCCAGACCTGGAAGGGGGATTCGGGGTGCCCCTCCCCATTGCCTCCCGCGCGGTCACGTCCGGGCATGATGAGCTGGGCGGGCTCGTCGTCGTGGGACACCAGCGCGAGCGGGGGCCGTTCCGGCTTCGCGTAGCCCATGGCGACATAGGCCGCCTCCCAGCGCCGTTTGAATTCCTCGAACCCCAGCTTGTCGATGATGAACTTCATCCGGGCCTTGTGACGATTCTTGCGGTTTCCCAAGGTATCGAACACCTTGATGACCGCCTCGATCGACGGGATGAGCTCGTCCATCGGGGTGAATTCCCGGAGAACTTGACCGATGCGGGGGGCCGGTCCGAGGCCGCCCCCGGCCGTCATCCGGAATCCGAGGGAGCCGTCCTTCGCACGGACCGCGAGCAGGCCGATGTCGTGAATGGGGGTGAGGGCGCAGTCGTGCTTGCAGCCGGAGAAGGCGATCTTGAACTTGCGGGGCAAGCTCTGGTTCAACGGGTTTCTGAGAAGGTGCAGGGCCACGGTCTTTGCATAGGGCGTGATATCGAAGATTTCCCCCTGGCACACGCCCGCGAGGTGACAGGCGGTGACGTTGCGGACCGTGTTCGCGCAGGCCTCCCGGGTCGTCAAATCGACCTCGGCGAGCCTCCGCATGATGGTGCCGATGTCGTCCAGGAGCGCGTAATGGAGCTGGATGTCCTGCCTCGTCGTGACGTGCCCGACGCCCGTCGTGTACCTGTCCGCCAGCTCCGCGATCCGCCTCAACTGGTTGGCGGTGAGGCCGCCGAACGGGATCTTGATCCTCACCATCTGCACCCCGGCTTGGCGTTGCCCGTAGATCCCATGCTGGAGGCGGAAGGGCTTGAAGAGATCGGTGCTCATATCCCCCGCTTGCAGACGCCGGACCTCCTGCTCGAAACTCTCGATCTCCTCCAGGATATCGGGCGGGATGGGGGCGGTCCGGACCTCGAGCTGATGGGTGCTGGTTGGAGGGGTCATGATGAAGGCTCCATTGTATGGTCTGCGCCTTGAATGCCGATGATGGAATCTTGCCAATCATTGCGATGAGCCACGGACTCGATCGGCATCATGGCAATGTTGATCCTCGTCGTAGCTGCGCCATCCTATGGCGCCTTTCCGGAGGCAGCGTGAGATGCTGCAGCGGCAACCGGAGGAAACCTGGCTCAGATGTGATACATGAGCGCGTGCTCCTGCTCGATCGCCTGCTGCCGCTCGGCGAGGTCCGCCAAGGTGATCGCGCGTAGCACCGCGAGCTCTGCCTCCTGCAACTGCTCCACCACACGGGAAACGACGGTTTCTCGCCGACTGCGCGTCTCCTGCGGCTGAGCACCGGTCCCCTGTCGCCGCTCCGATTCGATGGGGCCCTCCAAGGCCTCGACGATCTGCGCGAGCGACACCTCGGCCGACTTCCTGCTGAGCGCGTAGCCACCCTGCGCCCCCCGCTGGCTCTCGATCAACCCGGCCCGCTTGAGCCCATGGAGCACATGCTCCAGAAAGCGGGGAGGAATGTCTTGGCGCTGGGCGATGGCTTTGGCCGACACCGGAGCATGGCCGTTATGCAGGGCAAGGTCCACCGAAGCCAGGATCCCGTAGGTGGATTTCAGTGACAGCTTCATCCATTTCCTACTATTCCGGTAGGAATAGTCTGGTTGCTGCTATTTGTACCGCTCTCCCATCGTCCATGTCAAGTTCTATATTCTTATTTTAAATCAATGCATTAAATATTATTCCTAGTGCCACCAGGGGGAATTTTTTCTCCTCGTTCCAAGAGCCGTAAGCGATGACTCGCAAAAATGACCGCGGGTCTCAGCCCTGATAGAGTTACCATGAATCTGCCGCCCATCCCGACTCCCATTCCGTCATTCCCGCGAACGCGGGAATCCATCTTTCTTTTCCACCACAGAGAGCCCAGGGATGCTCGACTCCGCATGGACAAGGCCGGATCCCCGATCGAGACTGCAGGGATGACAGAAAGACGTGTGGCCATGACAGCCACCGACTGCTTCACGATCGCATCCAACCTTGTCTCAAGGTGGACGCATGAGCCTTTGCAGAGCGAATCGGGTTCCTCAGGCAGACGACCATCGGGATCGCGCCCTTCGCATTGATTTTGCCAAGGACCTGTTCACGCGGATCCATCATGACGTCTACAGATGTAGGCTGTCGGCGACAGTGCAACAGATCCTTGCGAGCCCAGGCCTGTCCTCACGATACGGCAACCCAATGGTTTTGCGGCAAGTTCTCGCGTGCCTGGGTCATGGCATTCCGGTTGCACACGCGTTCTGCAATCAGTGAGAATTTTGTGATTGACTTGCTTGGGGCTTAGCGCAATAATCCGCCCCCTCTTCGTTCCCGTCACCAACCTGTCATTACCTGTCAGTTCGATGAGCAATCGCTCGCACGGGCTCAGCGTCGTCCTTTTCACCGGTGACCCGCACCTTGCATCCCAGCTCGAGCACGAGCTGGGTGCCTTGTCCATCCATGCCACGGTCACCGTGGTCAAGGATTTTGCCTCGGCACATCGCGCGATTGCGCGCCATGCCGTCGACGGCGTGATCATCGAGACGAAGCGCGGTCGTTCGAAAGAGCTCGCGCGGCTCCAGCAAGCCATCGACCCGGCCCGCACCTTTGTGCTGGCGGGCTCGAGGGCCGTCCTGCGCAGCGCGGCGGGGCTGATGGTGGCCTCAACGCGGGCGCCTTCGCCCAAGCCGGCGGCGATGACGCAGACCTCGATGGAGGACTATCTGGATAGTAAGCTGGGCGAATTCGTGAGGGGAATGAAAAACGGGTCGGCGCGTAACCTACACCCGATGCTGATCAAGGCGCTCGAGCGGCCGTTGATCACCCACGCGCTCAAAGAAACCAACGGCAACCAGATCAAGACAGCGCACCTCCTCGGCATGAATCGGAATACGCTGCGCAAGAAAATCACCGAGCTGCGGATTCCGATCCAGCGAGAGCGACTACAGCGGACGTTGGCGCAGGTGGGCTCCCGGTAAGAGACACGCGCGTTTTTTATCGTTCTATCATTGTGAACCAAGAAAGGGGGACTCATGACGAAGGAAGAATTGATTGCCAGGATGGCGACCACCGCTGGTGTGACAAAGGTCGCGGCGGGCATCGCCCTGAACACGTTCACCGATGCGGTGACGGCATCCCTGAAAAAGGGGAGGCGCGTCAGCCTGGTGAACTTCGGCACGTTCACGACGGGTAAACGGCGGGCCCGCACCGGTCGCAATCCCCGTACGGGAGCGCCGCTTCGCATTCCAGCGACGCGCGTCGCCAGGTTCGTTCCCGGCAAAGGCCTCAAGTCTGCAGTGCGGTAGCAGACCCGCTCCCACCCACGCCTGAACGGCGATCTCCCACGCAACGAATTGTTGCAAGCGGCTGGGTGTGCGATCCTTGACACACCCAGCGCCGCTATAATAGCATGGCGACCTGAGGTTAGGCGCGTAGCTCAGGGGGAGAGCGCTACCTTGACACGGTAGAGGTCGACGGTTCAAAACCGTCCGCGCCTACCATGTTTTCCGCCGAGGGCACCGGGCCACTCGGTCCTTCCCGATCGTCCCTGAAGTTGTCTCGGTGCGGTCTGTCCTCGAGAGCGCTGACTGCGCGGGGGGTAGACGTGCGATAACACGCCCGAGCCGAATCGGGAGGGGGCCGGGCGTAGCGATGACGAGATTGGGCAAGCAGATCTGGAAGCACCCGCACAGATTCGTTGCCGGACACTTCGGCGGCACCCACGTGGCCATTCCAGATAGCTCACGGTGAGGTTCCTGGTCGACCGGGTGTCAGCGGTTCACGCCAATTCCCCTCTTTCAGGGGTTCCAGCCGAACGCTCCCGACCAGTTGTCCCCACGGTACGATGCGGTGGCACGCGTGCTCGCCTGAGCCGCGACGCCCGATAACGGACAGAGACCATGGCGAACCGCTCGCAGGACATTCGGGTGACACTTTCCGACGGACGCGCGACCGTCCTCTCCCCGGGGATCAGCGCCGGCGAAGCCCTGGCTCGGGCCGGCGTCCCGCCTCAAGATGACATCGTGGCGGTGAAGGTCAACGGGGTGGCTCGCGACCTCTCCGCCGTCCTCGCCGAAGATGCCACGCTGGAACCCCTGACCTTCGACTCCGCGGAAGGTCGAGAGGTCTACCGGCACAGCAGCACGCACATCATGGCGCAGGCCGTCAAGGAGGTGTTCCCGAGCGCCCAATTGACGATCGGGCCGGCCCTGGAAGACAGCTTCTACTACGACTTTGCCTTCGAGCGTCCCTTCACTCCGGAGGACTTGGCCAAAATCGAGGCGCGCGCCCACGAGATCATGCAGACCGACCTCCCGTTCACACGCATGGAGATGGATCGGCGCAAGGCCATTGAGTTCTTCAAGGAGCGCGGGGAGCGGTACAAGGCCGAAATTCTCGAATCGATCGGGGATGATGTCGTGTCGCTGTACAGTCAGGGGGACTTTGTCGACCTCTGTCGCGGGCCCCATGTGCCCTCGACCGGGCGGGTCAAGGCGTTGAAGCTGATGACCACGGGGGGCGCCTATTGGCGTGGCGACGAGCAGAATCCCATGCTGCAGCGGATCTACGGCACCTCGTTCCCGAGCCAGGATGCATTGGACGCCCACCTCGCCAGGCTGGAGGAGATCAAGCGCCGTGATCATCGCAAGCTGGGCAAAGAACTGGACCTGATCACCATCCAGGACGAGATCGGTCCGGGGTTGGTCCTCTGGCATCCCAAGGGCGCGTTGATCCGGATGCAGATCGAGAACTTCTGGCGGGAGCAGCACATTCGCCAAGGCTACGAGCTGGTGTACTCGCCCCACGTCGCACGGCTGGACCTCTGGCGGACCAGCGGTCACGTGGACTACTACCGCGAGAACATGTTCTCGGCGATGAAGGTGGAGGGCAGCGAGTACCAGCTCAAGCCCATGAACTGTCCCTTCCACATCATGATTTACAAGTCGCACCTCCGGAGCTACCGGGACCTGCCGATCCGCTACGGCGAGCTCGGGACCGTCTATCGATACGAACGCACGGGCGTGCTCCACGGCCTCCTGCGGGTGCGCGGCTTCACACAGGACGACGCGCACCTGTTCTGCCGCCCGGACCAGATCGAGAGCGAGGTCAGCCAAGTTCTCGAGTTCACCTTCTTCATGCTCCGCGCCTTCGGCTTCGACGAGTTCGAGGTCTATCTCTCGACCATGCCGGAGAAGGCCGTGGGCTCTCCGGAGCATTGGGCCCAGGCCACCGCGGCCCTGGAGGCGGCGCTGAAGGGGCGTGGGGTCGCGTACCAACTCGATCCCGGCGAGGGCGTGTTCTACGGCCCGAAAATCGACATCAAGATCAGGGACGCCCTGGGACGATCCTGGCAGTGCTCGACGATCCAGATCGACTTCAACAACCCCGAGCGGTTCGCTCTCGCGTACACGGGCGAAGACGGCCAGCCGCACCAGCCCATCATGATCCACCGGGCGCTCCTGGGGTCCATTGAGCGGTTCTTCGGCATCCTGATCGAGCATTACGCCGGCGTCTTTCCGACCTGGCTGGCGCCCGTCCAGGCAAAAGTGCTCTGTATTACCGACCGGCAAAAGGAGTATGCTCAGGCGGTCGTGGCTCAGTTGGTACGGACGGGCATTCGCGCCGAAGCCGATCTGCGCAACGAAAAGGTCGGCTACAAGATCCGCGAGGCGGAGAAAGCCAAGGTCCCCTTCATGCTCGTCGTGGGCGACCGCGAGATGCAGGCGGGGACGATCTCGGTGCGAGGCCGGAGCGGGGTCGATCATGGCAAGCTGTCGGTCGAGGCCATCATCGCGCTCATCAAGGCGGAGATTGACTCCGCCGGCCAGACGCCCTAACGGTACGTCACACAGGAGGGATGTCCTATCGTTGTTCCTAAGCTTCGCGTGAATCGAGAGATCCGCATCAGGGAGGTACGGGTCATCGGACCTGACGGTGAGCAGCTCGGCATCATCCCGACCCAGGACGCCTTCAAGAAGGCTCAGGAGTCGGGGTACGACCTGGTGGAGGTGGCCCCGACGGCACAGCCGCCCGTTTGCCGGATCATGGATTACGGCAAGTATAAGTATGAGCTGAGCAAGAAAGAGCATCAGGCCCGACGCCATCAGAAGGGGACGCAGCTCAAGGAGATCAAGCTCCGCCCAAGGACCGACAAGCACGACCTCGAGATCAAGGTCCGCCAAATCAAAGCCTTTCTGGCGGACGGGAACAAGACCAAGGTGACGGTGACGTTCCGCGGAAGGGAGATGGCCAATCAGGAATTGGGACGCAGCATGATGGCCTCGGTGATGGCGCAACTGTCCGAGCACGGCAATATCGAATATGCGCCGAGGATGGAAGGGCGAAGCCTGATCATGATCGTATCCCCGAAGAGCTAGGCCAGGGATCGGGGGATGTTGGGAAGACCTTCAACAAGCAGGTGAATGTCGATGGCACGATTCAAGATGAAATCACACAGCGGAGCCAGCAAACGGTTTCAACGAACCGGGAAGGGCAAGTTCATGCGGCACAAGGCCAATCGCCGCCACATCCTGACCTCCAAGGCTCGTGACCGCAAGCGTCGGTTGAAAGGACTCACTGCGGTTCCGAAGACCATGACCACGGCCATACAGCGCTTGCTGCCGCATAGCTGATAGCAGTCACACAGAATCGTAATTGGGTAATTCGGTAATTGGGTAATCTCGGTCCTGCCCGATTACCCAATTACCCAGTTACCTAATTACCAACGTATTGGGGAGAGACGACATGCCACGCGTGAAAGGTGGACCGAAAACCAGAGCACGAAGAAAGAAGAGGCTGAAGCTCGCAAAAGGTCAGTATGGCGGGCGAAGCCGCTTGTTCCGAACCGCCACCGAATCGGTCGACAAAGGGCAGGCCTATGCCTACGCCGGGCGCAAGCATCGGAAGCGTGACTTTCGCCGCCTCTGGGTGGTCCGCATCAGCGCCGCCGTTCGCGAGCAGGGGTTGACGTACAGCCGGTTCATGAATGCGCTCAAGAAGGCGAAGATCACCCTGGACCGAAAGGTGTTGTCCGATATGGCGATCAAGGATCCGGCCGGATTCGACAAACTCACGCAGCTCGCCAAAGCGCAGCCGTAATCGCCGGGCGAGATTTGTCCCTCCTTCCCGCGGAAGCCCGCCCCGGCTGGTTTCAGGCCAGGGGCGGGAATCCAGGTTTCGCGAAAAGCAAGAATGGATGCCTGCCTCCGCAGGCATGACGAGTAGGGAACCTGCCATCCGCTTGCCCTGAGCGAGGTCCCGGCAGGGGCCGAGTCGAAGGGCCTTCCGATCTTTATTCTATCAACCGCCCCACATCCAATTCGAAGGCCACCGCCGGCATCGTGACTTGCCAGGTCTCCAGCACCTCCGGGTGCAGCTCCCCGATGATCCCCGCGGGTCGCCCCTGGACGAGGATGCGCCCGGCTCTGCCGGTCAAGAAAGAGGGGTGCTCCAGGGTTTCCAGGGAGTACGGCACATCCAGGTAGAACAGGAGGAGGTCCAGACAGGAGTGCATCTCGGAAAAGTTGGCCGTCGCGTGTGCGACGAACGCGCCGAGCACGAGAGCCGTTCGCGCTGCTGCCCCATCTGTGGAATCCGGGCTTGCAACCTCACCCACCTCGAACAGGCGGTGCGGGTAAAAGGAGCGCGTCGACGCCGTCTCGACCCGGAGCAGGGAAGGGGTGATCCATTGCCTGAGACAGGCAAAGCTCTGCGACATCACGTTGTCCACCTCGACCAGCTGGCCCCACGGCGTACCGGCCACCTTCATGCGGTCGCAAAAATCCTCCCGCGCTCCGAGGATGTTGGCGACCACCTCCTGAAAGCCTAGCCCCACCATCAGATCGCGGACACGGTCCGACACCTGCTCCAAGCGTGACAGCCCCCCCACGGTGAACTCCGAGGGAAGCACGGGACCGAAGGTATCGTACCCACAGCTGATCGCGACATCCTCGATGACGTCCACCGCATGCATGTAGTCGTTCCGATACGGGGGCAACTTGACCGACAACCGCTCGCCGGAGAGCTTCACCTCGTAGGCGTACGCCTGCAGCGCCGATTGCACCTTCTTGGCCCCGAGTTTCTCGCCGAGCGCCCTCTCGATCGCCTTCAGGCCGATGGACCGAGGCTTGGAGAAGTCCAAGGGGGTTCGGACGGTTTTCCCCAAGAGGGTGCGATACGGGTAGAGAATCTCCACGGGCTCGATGCGAGCCCCCCGGTCGGCGAGGTTGGCCGCCAGGATGTTAAGGGTCAGGACCACCATGACCAGGTCGGTGCCGGTCACCTCGACGAAGAGGTCCGTATCCCCCACGCGTACTTCGCCGATTTCCCGGCTGTTGATGATCGGCGGCAGCGACAGCACCTGCCCCTCTTCGTCCCGCAGAAGGGGGATGCGGTCATGCCCCGCGATGATCGGCCCGTACTCGAGCCCTTTGGGATGGACCGCCAGGATCTCGCGCAGCGACATCTTGTCGTCGAACCCGAGCGGAGTGAACCGGGCTTCATCGGGCTTGACCAGATCGTAGGTGACCGGAAACGCGATGTGCCCGAGCCGATAGAGCCCGATGGAAACGGAGCGCCGCTTGCGACCGTAAATGTCCGCGAGCTTCTCCTGCACCTGTATGAGCTGCGCCAGACCCTCCTGCGTGACCCGATGGCCGGTCGCCGTGCAGGCCGCGACGAAGGGGCGAACCTTCTCCATGCCGGACACGACGCGAAGACGACGCCTCGGGGCCCGCACGGGCTTGAAACAGGGGTACCGGCCACCTCTGCCGGTCAGCTTCGCGCGCATCTGGCGGGCGATCCCCTCGCAGGACCAGAGGTCCGGCCGGTTGCTGTCCGCCAGCTCGACCCGCAGCTCGTCGGTGTCGGTGTCGTGGCCCTTGAGCTCTCCCTTGACCAGCGACAGGCAGGATTCGATGAGCTCCATCGACACCGGGGGGTGCACCGCACCGTCACAATTGAGGAGATCCTCGAGGTCCCTACGATTGATGGAGATGGTCGGCATACCGCTCGCTGGGACGTCGCTACAGCCGCGCGCGCGTCGTTCTGATCAACTCGAGATTGGTGGTGAAGAGATCCCTAATGTCATGAATGCCCAACGCGACCATCGCCATGCGATCCAGGCCCAATCCCCAGGCGATCACCGGCACCTCAACGCCGAGCGGGAGCGTGACCTCGGGCCGGAGCAGCCCGGCACCGCCCAATTCCATCAAGCCCAGCCGGGGGTGGCGCACATGGAGCTCGACGGAAGGCTCCGTGAACGGGAAATAGGCCGGGAGAAACTTGCTCTCCTTGGCCTGGGCGATTTCCCTGGCGAAGAGGTCGAGCAAGCCCAGGAGCGTGCGGAAGGTGATGTCCGTGCCCAGGACGATGCCTTCGATCTGAAAGAAATCGGGCGCATGTGTGGCATCGACCTGGTCGTACCGAAAACAGCGGGCAATCGAGAAATATTTACCGGGCACCTTCGGCCCTGACGCCAGGGTCCGCGCGGAGACGGCGGTGCCCTGGCTCCGCAAGATCATCCGGCGCGACCGCTCGAGGTCGAAGTGATAGCCCCAGCCGGTCGACGCCGCTCCGCCGCCATCGTGGTGCGCTGCGGCGACGTTCGACAGAAACGGCTCGGGAATCTCCTCGGCCATCGCGGGGTCCTTCACGAAATACACGTCGTGGATGTCACGGGCCGGATGGAACTGCGGCATGTACAGCGCGTCCATGTTCCAAAACTCGGTCTCGACGAGGGGCCCGCGCATCTCCCGGAAGCCCATCATCACGAATTTGGCTTTGACGGTGTCGAGGAATTCCCGGTAGGGGTGGCGTTTTCCCGCGCCGATCCGCGGCGGGCGTAAGCTGATCGTGTACTTGCGAAACCGCTTGTTCCGCCAGCTCCCGTCCTTGAGGGACTCCGGCGTCAGCTGCGACACCTCGTCGGCGCCGCCCTGAGCCCGAATCATCCCGGCCGCCTCACGTCCCTCCGGCGTCAGCGCGTAGGTCCGGAACACCTGGTCATCGATCCGAAACGGCTCGCGCGTGTTGCCCCGCTTGACGGCATACTGGCGAATCACGCGCTGCATCGCCTCCGGAAACGCATCCAGCGTCCGGCGGAGTCCTCGCAATTGCTGCAACAACGTGCGCAAGGCCTCCGCGGTGGGGCTCGGCCGGCCCGTCGACTCGATTACCCCGCCCGCGACGATCTGGATCGCCCCCTCTTTCTTGAGACAGCCGATGGCCCCGCTGATCTCGCTGGGCTCGAGCTGCTCGCGCGTCTGGATGTCCTGGATGCTCAGCCGCGCACCGCGCTCGGAGGCGTCCCGCAGGGACGAGAGAATCCGCTCGATCGGCGCGTATTTCTCGAAAAACTGCTCACCCGTCGTGGTCAACGACACCTGCGAGACGACCCGCTCCGACTCGACCCGAACGAGCGACTTGGCCAGGAGCCACTCGATGGCCATGTTCAGCTGCGAGGGCTCCAGCCCCGACGCCTTGGCAATGTCCTCCTCGGACGAGGGCTTCCCGGAGGCGGCGCCGGCGAGCACGCCCAGCGTCTTGATCTCCAGCGGGTGCAGCGTATCGATGAGGTGTTCCACGTCAGCCATGATGTCGTCAGCGCGCCACGCTTTCCCCGGCATGGCGCATCGCTTTGATGGTGGCGGCGTAGTCCTGGCTCCGAAAGATCGCGGAGCCCGCCACCAGGATCCCGGCGCCCGCTTTGACCACATCGGCCGCGTTGTCGACCTTGATGCCGCCATCCACTTCCACGACCGCGTGGCTGCCGGTCCGCCGGATCAGCTCGCAGGCCTGGGCGATCTTGCGCAAGGAGGAGGGGATGAACTCCTGGCCGCCAAAGCCTGGATTGACGGACATGATGAGCACCAGGTCGACGTCGCCGAGAATCTCTTCGAGCGTCGTGAGCGGCGTCGCGGGGTTGAGCGTCACGCCGGCTTTCACGCCCCGCTCCTTGATGGATTGCAGCGTGCGGTGCAGGTGCGGGCAGGCTTCGACGTGCACCGTCAGGTAGCTGGCCCCGGCGTCCGCAAACTCGGGAATGAACGCGTCCGCGTTCGTGATCATGAGGTGGACGTCGAGCGGGAGCTTCGTCACCTTCGCCAGCGCCTCCACGATGGGCGGCCCCGCGGTCAGGTTGGGCACGAAGTGCCCATCCATGACGTCGACATGGAGCAGGTCCGCGCCGGCTTGCTCCACACGGGCGGCCTCGTCGGCCAGACGGGCGAAGTCGGCGGAGAGGATGGAGGGCGCGATCTGCACGCGTGGCACGGTCATGACTGTCCAGCCTTTCGAAGGCGGCAAGCAAAGAACGCGTCCATGGATGTCATCGAAGTCAAGGTGGACAGGGAACCTTGGCTGGTCAGGAGGGTCCGTCTGCCTTCAGGCAACCAGGGCTCGACGCTCTCTCGCCGGAACTCCGCGTGTTTCTTGCAGAATTGGTCGACGACGTGCTCGTTTTCCTCGGGCTCGGTCGAGCACGTACTATAGACTAACCTGCCGCCGGGCCGCAAGAGAGTGGCGACCTGGTCGAGGATCGACAATTGGCGAGCCTGATGTCCCACGAGGACATCGGCCTCCTTGTGCCACTTGGCCTCGGGATGACGCTTGAGCACGCCCAGCCCGCTGCAGGGCGCGTCGACGAGGGCGCAGTCGAAGGAAGGCTCGTCCAGCGCAGCCTTCCTCCGTCCACCCGGCGGCCGGGACCAGTGATGCTCGAGCG
Source organism: Nitrospiraceae bacterium (assembly GCA_041629275.1). Classification (GTDB taxonomy): domain Bacteria; phylum Nitrospirota; class Nitrospiria; order Nitrospirales; family Nitrospiraceae; genus JBFGRM01. Next base: position 1,638 of record JBFKNO010000036.1, on the reverse strand, counting down.
GGCGGACGATGGTGATGCCAAGCCGCGCGCAGTTTTCGTGGAGCAGGCGCAGCCGCCCCGCGCTGCGGTCCACGGCAACGATCTCCCCGCGGTTCTGCATCAGCGCCGCCAGATGCGTCGCCTTCCCGCCGGGCGCGGCGCAGGCGTCCAGCACCCGCTCGCCGGGCTGCGGGGCGAGCAGCGGCGGGACCAGTTGCGCGGCTTCATCCTCGACGTAAAAGAAACCTTCCTGATAATGAGGCAATCCCGCCACCTCGCCCCGCTTCTCGACGGTCACCCCAACCGGGCTGAGTAACGTCGGCCGCACGAGAAGTCCTGCGCGGGTGAGCCTCGCGAGCAGGTCTTCGCGCGTGATCTTCAAGGTATTCGAACGCAGCGTGAGCGGCGGGACGAGCAGGGTCGCCCGGCACAACTCTTCACAGAGGGCATCGCCGTACCTTGCCAACCAGCGCTCGACCAGCCAGGCGGGGCAGGAATTTCGCACGGCGATTGATTGGACCGGATCGCGTGCCGGATCCGGCGGGGGAGGGGGCGCGTGGCGGGTGAGGCCGCGGAGCACGGCGTTGGTCAGGCCCCGCCATCGCGCCGAAGCCCGATCGCGCCGACCGGCAGCGAGGGTCACGGACTCGTTCACCGCGGCGGAGACGGGAACCTTGTCGAGATGGAGGACCTGGTAGGCGCCGAGCCGCAAGGCCACCCGCACGGGAACGGGAAGGCGCGCCACGGGGCGATCGGCGAGGTGATTCAGTCGCCAGTCCAGCGAGGCTTGGCGGCGAAGGACCCCATAGGTCAGCTCCAGGCACAGCCGCCGGTCGCGCGCGTCGAGCCGCGCGGCCTCGAACGCCTCATCGAGCAGCTCGTCGGCGAATTCATCGGCTCGCTCCAGGGCACAGAGGACCTGGTGGGCAACTTTCCGGGCCGGACTCGGCCCGGAGGCAGTGCTGAGTGCTGAGGACTGAGGACTGAGTGGGCTCTTGCCGGCCCCCTTCCTCTTTCTCTCAGTCCTCATTTCTCAGTCCTCAGCCCTTTTTCCTCCCAGGACGAGCCCTGGTTCGATGGGATGGCCGGCCAGGTAGTCCGCAGCGCTCATGCGGCGCCGATTCGGGGGCTGCAGCTCGGTGATGGCCAGGGCCCCCTCCCCCGTGGCGACGAGAATGCCCTGGGGTCCCGCATGAAGGACCGTTCCCGGAGGCTGGCCGGCCGTGCTGTCGGCGGCCGGCACGGCTTTCCATATTTTCCACTGCTCCTCGCCGGCGTGGGTCACGGCGCCGGGCCAGGGCGACAGGCCGCGCACGTGATTGGCCAGGTCGGCGGCGCGGCGGGTCCAATCGATCACGCCGTTCTCCTTTTTCAGCAGCGGCGCCATCGTGGCCTGGGCATGATCCTGTGGTTGAGGCACGAGAGTCCCTTCCTTCATCCTGTGAATCGTCTCGACCAGGAGTCGGCCCCCGAGCCGTGCCAGCCGTGTGGCCAGCTCCCCCGCAGTCTCGTCCGGACCGATCGTGAGCCGCTCTTGGAGCAGCATCTGACCGGTGTCCATGCCTTCGTCCATGAGCATCGTCGTGATCCCTGTCTCCTTCTCCCCATTGATCACCGCCCACTGGACGGGACCGGCGCCCCGATACTTGGGTAGGAGTG
>JBFKNO010000035.1:0-15145 GCA_041629275.1 Nitrospiraceae bacterium | reverse complement strand
GGCAAAACGTTCTCGGCTCGGGCGTCAACATCGACGTCTGGGTGCACCGGGGCGCGGGGGCCTACATCTGCGGCGAGGAGACGGCCCTGCTAGAATCCCTCGAAGGCAAGCGCGGCCTCCCCCGTTTCAAACCTCCGTTTCCCGCCGTCGTGGGTCTGTACCGGAAACCGACCGTGGTCAACAATGTCGAGACCTTGGCCAACTTGCCCCACATCATTAATAAGGGGCCGGAGTGGTTCGCATCCATCGGGTCGCCGCCCAAGAGCACGGGGACGCGGATCTTTTGCCTGAGCGGCCACGTGAAGCGGCCCGGCAATTACGAGGTCCCGATGGGGATCACGCTGCGGGAGCTCATCTTCGAGCACGGGGGCGGGATGCGATCGCAGAAGCCGCTCAAGGCCATCATCCCGGGCGGCGCGTCCGCCGCGTTTTTCACGCCCGACCACCTCGACGTCAAGCTGGACTTCGAGGCCGTGGCCCAGGCCGGCTCGATGCTGGGATCCGGCGGCGTGACGGTGATGGAAGAGGGCACGAGCATGGTCTGGGCCGCGACGCGGCTCATGGAGTTTTTCTATCACGAGTCCTGCGGAAAATGCAGCCCGTGCCGGGAAGGCAGCGCCTGGCTGGTTCAGACCATGCGGCGCATCCTGGCCAAGCGCGGGCGTCCCGACGACCTCGACACGCTGACCGACCTGTGCAAGAACATCGCCGGGCGAACCGTCTGCGCGTTCGGAGACGCCGAGGTCGCGCCCATCATGAGTACCCTGCAGTATTGGCGGCGCGAATACGAGGAGCTGATCGAGCAAGCGGAGGGCGCCAATCTCGTCACGATCGAGTTGGCGGTCTCCAAACAATAAGAGGAAGGCTATGGGCTGTGGAACAGATATTACCTAGGCCACGAATCAGAAGACAGAAGAGCCTCGGGGTCGATGTAGCTGCAGTATCTGATGCCGCCAGAACCGGCGCCATAAGATGGCGCGGCTACACTCAGATAGAAGCTGTTGTCAACAACACCGCGCTCTGGGTAGTCATCCCCGACAACCCATCGCCCAGTGCCCACTGCCTGAATGTGAACAGATGCCCAAAGTGACTACAGATACGATCAATTTGACGATCGACGGCATGCCCGTCACCGTCCCAAAGGACACGCTCGTGATCGAGGCGGCGCGGCGAGTCGGGGTGATGATCCCGCATTTCTGCTATCACCCCAAGCTCACGCCCGACGCGAACTGTCGCCTGTGCCTCGTCGAGATCGAGAAGATGCCGCGCCTGCAAACGTCCTGCAGCACGCCTGTCTCCGAGGGGATGGTCGTTCGCACGGCGACCTCGGTCGTGAACGAGTCGCACAAGTCCGTGCTGGAATTCATCCTGGCCAATCATCCCCTCGATTGCCCCGTCTGCGATCAGGGGGGCCGGTGCGACTTGCAGGACTATTCCCACGAATACACGCCCACGTCCAGCCGGTTCATCGAGACCAAGCGGGTCTTCAAGAAGGAGTACTTCAGCCCGCTGATCGAGACGCAGATGAACCGGTGCGTGCAATGCCTCCGCTGCGTCCGCTACTGCGACCAGGTCATGGATGTCAACGCGCTCGCGCCGTCGGGACGCGGCACGATGACCGAAATCAAGTCTTTCGGGGAACACCCGCTCGACTGCGAGTTCTGCGGCGGTTGCGTGCAGATCTGCCCCGTTGGCGCCATCACGAGCCGGCTCTCGATGTACGAGTACCGGCCCTGGATGCTGAAGCGGGCTGACACCATCTGCACCTATTGCGGGGACGGCTGCCAAATCACGATTCAGACCAAAGACAACGAGCTGATCGAGGTCAACTCGGCCCACGGCGCGGGGCGGAATGCGGGCGACTTATGCGCCCGTGGCTTCTTTGGGTACCACGTGTCGACGGACCCGGACCGACTCACCTCCCCGATGGTCCGCCGCAACGGGCGGCTCGTTGACGTGCCCTGGGAGGAGGCGTTGGAATATCTGGCCGAAGCCTGCGTGAAGCTCAAGCTCGCTCACGGGGCACAGGCCTTCGCCGGCCTCGCCTCGTCGCGCTGCACCAACGAAGACCTGTACTTGTTTCAGAAGTTCATGCGGCTTGCGATCGGGTCGAACAAGATCGACAGCAGCGCGCGCTACGGCCACATCAACGCGGTGCGTGCCCTGCGTCGCGTCCAGGGCACGCACCGCTGGACCGCGACGTTCGAGGACATCGTCGGCGCGGACGCCGTGCTCCTGGTCGGCACCAACATCACGGAGAGCAACCCGATTACCGGCCTCAAGGTGAAGGAGGCGGTCAAGAAGCACGGCGCCACGCTCGTCACCGTCGAGTCGCTGGAGCCGGCCGTCGGAAAAATCAGTAACATCGCGAATCTTTCCACCCATCATTTCTCCGCCTTCCCCGGCACATACCCAGACGTCGTGCTCGGCTTGATCAAGGCGGTCGTCGAAGAGGGCTTCCTGCACGCGGACCTCGCCACACGGGCCCCGGCCTATGCGCAAGCGCTGCGCGACCGAGTCGGCGCGCTCACGTGGTCGGCGATCGAGTCCGCGACCGGCGCCTCCGAGCCCACGCTCAAGGAGGCGGCGCGCGCCTTCGCGCAAGCCCGGACCGCGGTCATCATCGTCGGGCAGGGCGTGTTGCGGACGCCGGGCGCCGAGGGTGTGACAACGAATCTGTTGGACCTGCTCATTCTGACGGGACACCACGGGCGACCCGGCTGCGGGATCGCACCCCTCGCCGAGGAGAACAATGATCAAGGCGCGGTTGAGATGGGCGTCGCGGCGGAGTTCCTGCCCGGTCCCTGCGAGATTGCGGATGCCGCGGCACGCGAGAGGCTGGCGGGGGTGTGGAAGGAGGAGGTTCCTCAGTCGCCGGGCTCGACGCTGATGGAGATGCTGGAGGAGGCCCGCCTCGGCAAGCTCAAAGCGATGTTCGTCATGGGCGAGAACCCCGTCGAGTCGCTTCCCACCTCGGCCGGGGCCACGGAGGCGCTGCAGCGCCTGGACCTGCTCGTCTGCCAGGAGCTGTTCCTCACCGAGACGGCGAAGCTGGCCCACGTCGTGTTGCCCGCGTCGTCCTATGCGGAGAAGGACGGGACCTTCACCAACAGCGAGGGGCACGTGCAGCAGGTCCGGCGAGCCATCGACCCCGTGGGGGACAGCCGCCCCGACTGGGAGATTCTTTCCGCCCTGTCGAGCTTGATGGGGTATCCTCTCGAGTACGGCGACGCGCGCGAGATCTTCAAGGAGATCCGCAGCACCGTTCCCGGCTACCGTCTCATGGGACCGGCGCCGCAGCCCCCCGCACCGGACCAGCACGTGGTCGACCGGTACCTCCGGGAGGGGCACGCGGAGGACCTGGCGGCCCGCTACCGCCTCTCGCCCCCGCCGTCCCGGGGCTCGGACCACTTGACCTTGAGACTCGTTCAGACCCTGTTCCACTCCGGCAAGCTTTCGACGCATGCGAAGGGCTTGCTCGCAGTTCAAGACAAGGGACAGCTGGCCATGAACCCGGCGGACGCCGGACGTCGCGGGATTGTCGATGGACAGCCGGTCCACGTCAGGAACGAGCAGGGCGAATTCCGCACGACGGTGACGATCCTGGAGCGCGTGCCTCGGGGGCTCGTCTGCTTCCCCGAGCACTTTGCCGCGGATGTGCGCCCCTTGCTGACTGTTGTCGTGGACCCCGTCACCAAGTGTCCGTATTTCACCTCCACGGAGGTGACGGTCCAGAAAACGTAATTGGGTAACTGGGTAATTGGGTAATTCGGTCACAGCAGAACTGGCTGAATCGACAACGGGATCTCCGATCAATTACCCACTTACCTATTTACCCAGTTACCGATTCTTCAGGGAGGAGCCGTGGCTGAACTTGGGCTGAAGCTGGCGTTCTCATTCGCGCAGATCGTCACCGTCATGACGATCATCCTCACGACCGTCGCGATCCTGACCCTCCTCGAGCGCAAGGTCCTGGGGTGGATGCAGGACCGCATGGGTCCCATGGAAGTCGGCCCTTACGGCATCCTGCAGCCGCTGGCCGATGGCCTCAAGCTGTTTTTCAAGGAGGACATCATCCCGGCCGGTGCGAACAAGTTCCTGTTCAGCATGGCGCCGATCCTGTCTCTCATTACCGCCCTCATCGGGTTCGCGGTGATCCCGTTCGGACCGACCAGCACGATCGAGCTGTTCGGCTACACGTTCACGCCCTTCGTGATCAGCGATCTGAACATCGGCATCCTGTACATTCTTGCCTTTACGTCGATCGGCGCCTACGGCATCATCCTCGGCGGGTGGGCCTCCAACAGCAAGTATTCGCTCCTCGGCGGGCTTCGGTCGGCTGCACAGGTCATCAGCTACGAGCTCAACGTCGGGCTGGCCATCGTGGGCGTCTTGTTGCTGGCGGGCTCGCTGAGCTTGGTGACGATCACGGAGGCGCAAAGCGGCGGCTTCTGGCACTGGTACATTTTCGCGCTGCCCGCCCCGCAGATCCTTGCCTTCGTCGTCTACGTGATCGCCGCGGTCGCCGAGACCAACCGGCTGCCCTTCGACCTGCCGGAAGCCGAGAGCGAGTTGGTGGCCGGCTTCTTCACCGAATACAGCGGCATGCGCTTCGCCTTCTTTTTCATGGCGGAGTACGCCAACATGATCCTGGTGTCCTGCATCGCCGCGATCCTGTTCCTCGGCGGCTGGCACGCCCCGTACCCGGGCACCTTGCTGCCGGCCCATGTGGCCTGGATCGAGGGCGTCGTCTGGTTCGCCGTGAAGGTGTATTTCTTCATCTTCATGTTCTTCTGGATCCGGGCGACCCTGCCGCGACTGCGGTATGATCAGCTGATGCGGTTCGGATGGAAAGTCTTGCTCCCGATCGCCCTGGGCAACATCGTCGTGACCTCGATCATGGCGTTTCTGTTCCCGGGAGGAAGGTGACGCTCGTGAACATCTCTCTCAGAAAAGTCAAAGCGTGGATCAAGACGATCACGTTCTACGAAATCGCCGTAGGCATGGTCGCCACGATGAAGCATTTGCTCAGATACAGGCCCATCACCCTGCAATACCCCCATGAGCGCCGGACCTTGCCGGACAACTATCGCGGCATGCTGGCCCTCCTGCGGTACGACGACGGGACCGAAAAATGCGTGGGGTGCGACCTGTGCGAGGCGGCCTGCCCGTCACGCGTCATCAGAGTCCTCAGCGCGGAGGTGCCAGGCGAGCCGACCAAGCGCTACTCCAAGGAGTATTACATGGACATGACGCGGTGCCTGTTCTGCGGCATGTGCGTGGAAGCCTGTCCGGTCGACGCCCTCGGCATGACCCGTGAATTCGAGTGGGCCGTGTACGACAAACGCAACTTACAGTTGAACAAAGAGCAACTCCTCGCGATCGGCGATCGTTCTTTCCCGATCCGCGAGAAGCGCGTTGAATTTCAGCATCCGAACGTCGCGTTCTTCAACGTGGCGTTCAAGAACTTGCCCCAGAAGTCGACGTGACCCGTTTCCTTGCGCTCTCCCCTCCCTTGAGCCACTCCGAGGTGAATGAGGCGAGGCACCCGCTGACTGCCGAATGCGGCCGCTGAAGACGCGCCGTTTTACGGCGCGCGGCGCAACAGGAGGAAAGACGGAGCCGTGGCACAAGCGGTCTTTGCATACCTTGCCGGCGTGATCGTCGCGACCTCTGCGATGGTGGTCATGCTGCGCAATCCCATCCACAGCGTGCTGGCCCTCCTGATCATGTTCTTCCACGTGGCGGGCCTGTATGTGACGCTTCACGCGGAGTTTCTGTTCGTCGTGCAGATCCTGGTCTACGCCGGCGCGATCCTGGTCCTCTACCTGTTCGTCGTCATGCTGCTGAACGTGAAGCAGGAGCTGCGCTATCATCCCCAAGTTCCGCTCGGCGTCCTGCTGGCATTCGCGCTGCTCACGGAGATCGTCTTGCTGGTCATGTACCGCCGCGCGCCGGAGACCGCCGCTGCCGCGGAGGTGCGAAACACGTTGCCAGCGGATATGGGGAACACGGAGGCCATCGGGCAGGTGTTGTACACGACCTATCTCTTCCCGTTCGAGGTCGCGTCGCTCATCCTGCTCGTCGCGATGATCGGCGCGGTGATACTCGCAAAGAAGGACATTTTCTCGACGCCACAAGACGGCGGTCGGTAGGTAATTGGGTAAGTGGGTAATTGGGAAGGGACGTCCATAGCTTATTCAAAATTTAGATTGAAACCAGTTACCGAATTACCCACTTACCCAATTACGACTTTCGAGACTATTTATTATGGACGTGCCCATTCAGTATTACCTGATGCTGAGCGCGGTCGTGTTCCTGACGGGCCTGGTCGGGGTCCTGATCCGACGGAACATCATCATCATCCTGCTTTCCATCGAGCTCATGCTGAACGCGACCAACATCAATTTCGTCGCGTTCTCCCACTATTTCCAAAACGTCACCGGCCAGGTCTTCGTCTTCTTTGCCATGACGGTGGCCGCCGCCGAGGTCGCTGTGGGACTGGCGATCATCATCGCCCTCTATCGGAGCAAGGCCAGCATCAACGTGGACGAATTCCGACTCCTGAAATGGTAGGGGCATGACGCATCTGCTCTACATCCTTATTCCGCTGCTTCCGTTCATCGCCTTCCTCGTGCTCGGGATCGGCGGTCATTGGATCAAGGAGCGCGCCCATCTGGTGGCGGTCCCCGCCGTGCTGACGTCGTTGCTCTTCTCTTTTCTGGTCTTCGCCGAGGTCGCCGGCGGGAGGAACGTGACCATCCCGCTCTATACCTGGCTGACCTCCGGCGACCTCCGCATCGAGCTGGGACTGTACTTCGATCGGCTCACCTGCGCGATGATCCTCCTGGTGACCATCGTGAGTTCGCTGGTGCATGTGTACACCATCGGGTACATGCGCGGGGAGCCGGGCTACGCCAGGTTTTTCGCGTACATCGCGCTCTTCACGTTTTCGATGCTGATGCTGGTCACGGCCACCAACTTCCTCCAGCTCTTCGTCTTCTGGGAAGCGGTGGGGCTCTGCTCCTACTTCCTGATCGGCCACTGGTACGACCGCGCATCGGCCCGCGCGGCCGCCACCAAGGCGTTCGTCGTGAACCGGATCGGAGACTTTGGTTTTCTTCTGGGGCTCCTCCTCGTTTTCGTGGCGTTTGGCACGCTGGATTACACCACGGTCTTTCGCCGGGCTCCCGAGCTTGCCGACTCGACCCTGAACCTCCTGGCACCCGTCGGCGGCTCGTGGGAGGTGTCGCTGATGACGCTCACCTGCTTGCTGCTCTTCGTTGGAGCCGTGGGAAAGTCAGCCCAGGTGCCGTTGCATGTGTGGTTGCCCGATGCCATGGAGGGGCCGACACCGATCTCCGCGCTGATTCACGCGGCCACGATGGTGACCGCTGGGGTGTTCATGGTGGCGCGCTTGTCCCCGCTCTACAACCTGTCTGCGGCCGCCATGGACGTCGTCGCCGTGACGGGCGCGATCACCATGGTGCTCGGTGCCACGATTGCCGTCACGCAGTTCGACATCAAGCGGGTGGTCGCCTACTCCACCGTCAGCCAGCTCGGGTACATGATGATGGCCTGCGGGCTCGGCGCCTACGCGGCCGGCATCTACCATCTGCTGACGCACGGGGCGTTCAAGGCCCTGCTCTTCCTCGGCTGCGGGTCCGTGATCATCGCCCTGCACCACGAGCAGGACATGCGGCGGATGGGCGGCCTGAAGGCGAAGCTGCCGATCACCTATTGGACCTTCATCATCGGCTCGCTCGCCTTGGCGGGATTTCCGCTGACCGCGGGGTCCTTCAGCAAGGACGCCTTGCTTGTCGAAGCCTGGGCCTCCGGCACCCTCGGCAAATGGTTGGCCGCGTTGGGGTTGCTCACCGCGGCCTTGACCGCGTTCTACAGCTTCCGCCTCGTGTTCGTGGCGTTTTGGGGCCAGTCGCGCACGGAGCTGCCCCATGGGGCAGACATCAGGGAGCCATCCCGCACGATGACGGTGCCACTGGTCATCCTGGCGGTGCTGTCGATCGTGACCGGATACCTGGGCATTCCGGAATTTCTCCACCTGGTCCTGCCTTCTCACTCGGGCGAAGCACACGGCGGGCTGCTTGGAATTGGGATGCTGATCGCGGCGACGGCGGTGGGGCTCATCGGGATTGCCCTGGCCTATGTGGTCTACGTCAAAGTCCCGGGCCTGCCCGATCGCCTTGCGGTGCGCTGGAAGACAGCGTATCGGCTGTCTTATCACAAATGGTTCTTCGACGAAGCCTATGACCGCACCGTCGTCAACCCGACGTTTCACCTCGCCGACGGCCTCTGGAACAAGATCGACATCGGCGTCATCGACGCCGCGGTCAACGGCGTGGCCCGGGCCTTCGCGTGGTGGGGCTGGCTCATGCGCCTGTTCCAGACCGGCCAGACGCAACATTACGCGCTGGCCATGACGGCCGGCGCGTTCTTGATCCTGACGGTGTATCTCATCTTTTAGGGCGAGAGGTCAGGGGTCCGCGGCAAGGGGTACCGACATGACCGGACAGACATTGCATGGGTTCTCACCACTCGCCACGTGCCACGTGCCGGATTTCTGTGATGACTGACGCGACCGCTGCACAATTGGGCTTCCCAATTCTGACCGCGCTGATCTTTCTGCCGCTCGCGGGGGCAGCGCTCATCTTCTTCGTGAAGGAGGCCGCGGTCCGTTGGGTCGCCCTCGCGATCTCGCTCGTCGAGTTTGCGATCTCCCTCCCCTTGTGGCTCGCCTTCGAGCCATCGATCGCCGGGATGCAGTTCACGGAACGGGTGAGCTGGGTGACCTCGCCGCCGATCAGCTACTATCTCGGCGTCGACGGCATCAGCATGCCGCTGGTGCTGCTCACCACGTTCATCACGCCGTTCTGCGTCCTCACCTCCTGGCGCGCCATCGAGACCCGCCTGCGAGAGTTCATGGCGGTGCTCCTGGTCATGGAGACCGCCATGATCGGCGTGTTCGTCTCCCTGGACTTCGTCCTGTTCTACGTGTTCTGGGAGGTCATGCTGATTCCCATGTACCTCCTCATCGGCGTCTGGGGCGGCCCAAACCGCATCTACGCAGCGATCAAATTCTTCCTCTATACGCTGGCCGGCAGCGTCCTCCTGCTGGTCGCCATCGTGGTCCTCTTCTTTCAGGGCGGACAGACGTTCGACATCCTGGAGCTGAGCCGTGTGCCATACTCCTCCACGATTCAGCACTGGCTCTTCGTCGCCTTCTTCATCGCCTTCGCGGTGAAGGTGCCGATGTTCCCTTTCCACACATGGCTCCCGGACGCGCACGTGGAGGCGCCCACGGCGGGCAGTGTCTTTCTGGCCAGCGTGCTGCTCAAGATGGGGGCCTACGGCTTCCTTCGCTTCGCCCTGCCGATGCTGCCCGAGGCGACGCTGACCTTCACCCCGATGGTCGTCGCCCTGTCGCTGATCGCCATCATCTACGGTGCCTACATGGCGCTGGCCCAGGCGGATCTGAAAAAGCTCATCGCCTACTCGAGCGTGAGCCACATGGGGTTCGTCACACTCGGCATCTTCGTCTGGAACGCGCAGGGCATCGAGGGGGCGATCCTGCAGATGGTCAATCACGGCATCACGACGGGCGCCCTCTTCATCTGCGTGGGCACGATTTACGAACGGACCCACAGCCGGATGATCTCTGACAACCTGGGGCTGGCCCGACCGATGCCGCGTTACGCGACCATGCTCGTGATCTTTGCCCTGTCCTCGTTGGGGTTGCCGGGAACCAACAGCTTCGTGGGGGAGCTGCTCGTCCTGATGGGGACCGTCTTGTGGCACAAGTGGGCGGCAGCCGTCGCCGCGTTGGGGGTGATCCTGGCAGCCGTCTATCTGTTGTGGATGGTCCAGCGGGTGGTCTTTCAGACCTCCGAGTCGCACGATCGCCTGGTCGACCTCGACAGGCGCGAGATGGCCATCTTCGTGCCCTTTGTGGTGCTGGTTTTCTGGATCGGTGTGGCGCCGAACGCTTTCGTCAAGGTCATGCACGCCAGCGTCAACCAGTTGACCGCACAGCGTGCCAAGTCCGCACCCGAGGTTGCGACTCTTGAGCAACCCCTGGCCACGCAGCCGGCCGCCGACCAGGACGATACGCGGCGATGGAAGCGCCTGCCGGCCAGCTTGGCCACCGAGGACGTTCCGCGGCTCAGCGCTCAGCGTTCCGCGCTCATCGATTGGAATCGACCATGACACTCCCGCTCTCCGACCTGGTTGCCATCCTGCCCGAGCTGATCGTCGTGACGGCAGCCTGCCTCTTGTTGATTCTCGACCCTCTGACTCCCACGGCGAGGAAGCCGTGGCTGGCCTGGATGAGCCTCGGGGCCCTGGTGCTCTGTTTCCTCGTGACCGGCTCGAAGTTCGACAGCGAGCTCACCGCGTTCAGCGGGCTCATCGTCATCGACCCTTACGGCAGCTTCTGGAAGTTGCTGCTCTATGTCATTACAGGCCTCGTTATCCTCATGTCCCTGGGCTATCTGAAAGTCGAACGCATTCATCTGACCGAGTACTACGTGTTTCTGATGCTCTCCCTGACCGGGATGATGATCATGGTCTCCGCGGTCGATCTCCTCACCATCTATCTCGGCATGGAGCTCATGTCGATTTGCCTGTACATTCTGGCCGGGTTCAGGAGGCTGGAGCCTCGGTCCCTCGAGGCGTCCGCCAAGTACTTCGTGCTGGGGGCCTTCTCCTCCGGCATTCTGCTGTACGGCATCTCGCTGCTTTACGCGGTCGCCGGCAGCACCCACCTGAGCGTCATCTCCACGGCCGTCTCCGAGACGGGCTTCCAGAATCCCGCACTGGTCCTCGCCACCGTGCTCCTCGTCGTCGGGTTCGGATTCAAGATCTCGGCGGTGCCGTTTCACATGTGGACGCCCGATGTCTATGAGGGCGCCCCGACGTCGGTGACCGCCTTCATGGCCGTGGCCTCGAAGGCCGCCAGCTTCGGGGCGTTTCTCCGGGTCTTTCTGGAGGGATTGGGCACCATCAAGGCCAACTGGCACGCGCTCTTCGTCGTCATCTGTGTCGCCACGCTCATCCTCGGCAACCTGGTCGCGATCGTGCAGACCAACATCAAGCGCATGCTGGCCTACTCGAGCATCGCGCACGCCGGGTATGCGCTCATCGGAGCTATTGTGGCGAGCCGCGTCGAGGCGGACGCCGACGTGCAGGCGCTCGGGACCTCCAGCGTCCTCGTCTATCTCGCCGTGTACTCCTTTATGACGGTCGGTGCCTTTGCCATCGTCGCCATGCTTCGCAAGGGAGGACTGGAGGGCGAGGAGATCGAGGATTTCACCGGGCTCGCCAAGCGCCAGCCGGTCGCCGCCTTGCTTATGCTGATTTTTATGATATCATTGGCCGGCATCCCGCCCACGGCTGGCTTTATCGGAAAACTGTATCTCTTCATGGCTGCCGTCAAAGCCGATCTCACCTGGCTTGCCGTCGTCGCCGTTCTCTTCGCCGCTGTTGCGGCCTATTACTACCTACGCGTCGTCATGGTCATGTACATGCGCGAGCCGCAAGCTAGTGCCGGGGAGGTGCCTCGGTTCGCCACCTCCCCGGTCACAGCCGCGGTCTTGACCGCCGCCCTCGCGGGGGTGCTCCTCTTCGGGCTGTACCCGGATCCACTGGTCTCGCTCACGTCACAGGCGGTCATCACGCAGAAATAGCCAGCGTGTCGACGCACGCCTGATGCCTCTACATGTGCCGTGACCTGGCGCTTGTCCTCGTGACAAGCCGGCGCGGGCGGGGTCATGTTGCCCGGAGAGGGGTCTCGTCCAATTGCCCACGACCGCTGACAATTTCCGGCCCCTTGATTTCCCCATTCCGTTTGACAGGCGGACGGGTTAGCGGCATCCTCAGAACATCATGAGCTTTTTCCGCACCCTGAAGGAGTCAGCCGCCGAGTTTGTCCACTGTGGCTGCGGCACGCTCGCAGCCTCCGTTGCGTTCTTCGCCTTGCTCTCCGTTCTCCCCCTGGTATTTCTCCTCCTGAACGTCCTCGGGTTCTTCGTCAGCCAGGATCACATCGGGCACGAATACCTCTTGAACTTCATGGAGGGGTTCCTGCCCAACGCGTGGCCCCAGCTTGCGGAAGAAATCGAGCGCGTCGCGAGCGAACGGACGGTGCGATGGGTGGTGGTGCTGACCTTTGCTTGGTTCGCCACCCTGGTCTTCTATGAGATCGAGTACGCGATGCACGTGGTGTTCGGCACCAAGACCCGCCGCAATCCGCTGGTGGCGACGGCACGATCGGTCGCGCTGCTCGGCCTGTTCGGTCTCCTGGTCGTCGTGTCCTTCGTCGCCACCCAGGTGATGAACCTGCTGGTGTCGGTCGCGCCGCGGATCGGGGGCCTCGGCGTGCTGGTCAGCGCGGCCAGCCAGTTCCTGCTGTCCTATCTTCTGCCCTTCGTGCTGCTCCTGACCTCGGTCACCTGTCTGTATCGGTATCTGCCGCAGGTGCGGCCGGGCTGGCGCGAGGCCTTCACAGGCGGACTCTTCCTGGCCTTGCTGTGGGAGCTCGCCAAGCACGTCTTCAGCGGCTACGTGCAGAACCTCACGGTCTACGGGCGGATGTACGGCTCTCTGCTGGCGGTCGTGCTGTTCCTGCTGTGGATGTATTACAGCGCCGCGCTCTTTCTCTTCGGCGCCACCCTCGTCCATCGCCTTCAACAGCTCCGCGGGGAAACGGAGGGAGAGCGGGAGACTCCGGAGCTTTCTGACGCTCTGCCGCCCGATGAACTCTCCCTCGCTCAGGCCCAACCGTCCCCAACCCTCCCCAATCAGCCCGCACCGCAACCCTCCCAGCCGGATCGCACGCAAACGGAACGCGTGCCGGTCAGGATCTCGTGACCGCGGACTGAGGGGGATCGACGCTTCAGCCTGGCGGGATTCGTCAGTGAGAGGTCAAGCCGTGCCGGTCGGCCGCATCTCCCAACGGCCTCGCAATTGCAGGACGCGGGCGATTCCGGACCGGCTCAGCAGCCCGACCAGCATGCCCCCGTCGACCACGGCAAGATAGCTCTGTCCGGTTTTCATCATCTGCTCGAACGCCGGCAGCAACGGGCTGGAGGGGGCGACCTCCAGATCCGCCGAGGCGGGATGCATGATGTCTTGCACGCGTCGCCATGCCCAGAGCATTTGCGGCACCCGCTGCAAGTCCGCCACCGTCACCATGCCGACAAAGCGCCCCGCGTCGACCACGGGAAACGCGCCATGTCCGTGTGGCAGGAAGTACCCGTTCACGGCTTCTTCGATGGTGAGATCCGGCGCCAGCACCACCACGTGCTGGACCATGACCTCCTGAACCGTGAGCTGGGACAGGGTCGCCCGCAACGACGCCTGCTGGCGGCTCGCACGTGCGATGAAGAACAGGAAGACGCCGATCAAGAGAATCCAGCCCCCGTTGGCCGCGATCCCGACCGGAACCAATCCCGACAGCGCTCCAAGGATCAAGAGCGAGCCGAACAGGCCGAAGGCCGCGCCGAAGCCCTGTCCGACAATGGACGCTTGTCGGGTGGCGCGGTAAAAGTCTCCCATCCATGCCCAGAGGCCGGCGCGGAGCACGCGCCCGCCGTCCAGGGGAAAGCCTGGGATGAGATTGAAGAGGCCCAACGTAAGATTGATGGACGCCAGCATCTCCCCCAGAGCCACCAAGCCTGCGAGCTTCTCGGTCGCGTGGGACAGTACCAGGAAGCCCAACATGAGGCCGGCGAGGACGAAGCTCACGATGGGCCCGGCGATGGCAATCCAGAACTCGGCGCGGGGTCCCGGGGGCTCCTGACGCATTTGAGCCATGCCCCCGAAGAAGAACAGGGTGATCTGCTTGATGGGGATGTGGTACCGCAGGGCAACGTAGGAGTGCCCCAGCTCGTGGAGCAGCACCGAGACGAAGAGCAAGATTGCCGCAATGCCCCCCATCCCCCAGTAGCGCAGCGGCGACAATCCCGGAAGCATCTGCGGGAAGTAGCCGGTGGCAAGGCTCCACGTGAGAAAGGCAAAGACCAGGAACCACGAGGTGTGGATCTTGATGGGAATGCCGAGGATCCGGCCGATCTGATAGTCGCGGCCATTCATGAGGGCGTCATTCAATCAATCGTCGATGGGAAGTCCAGAATAGGGCGTGCGCAAGCCCGTGATTAATTACTCAAAGCAATTTTACTGTTGAGAGCTGATTCTACCAGAGTGTAGCCGCGCCATCTTATGGCGCCGGTTCTCGCAGCACAAGATGCTGCCCTTCGACAAGCTCAGGGCCCCGAGCCCAGTCCAAGGGCGGCGACACAGAACAACGGGTTCATGTGTCCACTCTTTCTTGCTCTCGGTGTTAATTGTAACCCAGACGGGATATCTCGTGCTCGGTTTTCGGCTCGCATGACGGAATGCGTCGTGTCAGTGGCGTCACGCCCGTCCCCCGAGGCCGCTCATGATCACCATAGGTGATTCGTGTATACTGACCGTGGAATGGCGCGAGCAGGGCGGCGAGACAGCCCCTGACAGAGGTTCTTTGTCCCCCCGCGCCAACTCCCTTGAGCGAAAGGAAGGCGAGGCCATGAAGGTCAAGAAGCTGCTGCACACGCGGATGCGGGTGAGCGACATCGACGAGACCATCACGTTCTATACGCAGGTCCTGGGGCTCGAGGTCATCGAGCGCAAGACCTCTCCACGGGGGTCTCATTTGGCCTTTCTCGCCGTGCCGAACAGCGACGAACTGATCGAGCTGTGCAGCTTTCCTCCCAGCGGACCCGTCACGGTGCAGGAGGACCTGATCCACCTGGCCTTCGAGGTCGAGGACCTCGACGCGACGATCCGGGCCCTGGAGGCGAAACACGTGAAGGTCACGGACGGTCCGACGCAGACCTCCTCGGGAAGCCGCTTTATCTTCATCGACGCCCCCGATGGATACGAGGTCGAGCTCATCCAGCGCCAGCCGGGTACAGCTATCGTGTAGGAATCGGTCAGGGGACGGCAGCCGCATCGGCGCGGGGCCCCGCCTGGCGTCGCGAATCGCGGCGGTGCGGGCCCCGCACTTCCCGAGCAGACGGGGTCGGTCCCGTTGCTCTTCTGCTGCACCGGGACCGGACGGTGAGGACTGTCCGAAGCTGCGTGCCTCTCC
>JBFKNO010000034.1:0-15149 GCA_041629275.1 Nitrospiraceae bacterium | reverse complement strand
TCAGCGAAGTGAGCGCGGTGGCCTCGGCGGGCGAGCGGATGCCCCACAAATCGACCTACTTCTTCCCCAAGCCCCTCACCGGGCTGGTGCTGCACGTGATGGATGAGGACGGGCCATGAAAGGGAAAATTCTCATCGTCGACGATGATACGGACATCATCACCCTGCTGCGGGATCGCCTCGAGTCGCTCGGGTACCTGGTCGTCACCGCCGAGGACGGCGTGCACGCGCTCGAGCTGCTCGATAAGGATCCGCCGGACCTGCTCCTGCTCGATCTGGAGATGCCGCGCCTGGCTGGTCTGGGCCTGCTCAAGACCATCATGGAACGCCGGCGGGCGTCGGCCGCCGCCCACTCCCCCACCCCCGCCGCCGCAACGGCACCGGAGGAAGGGCGGCCCGAGGTGGACTTTCCCGTGATCGTCATGACGGCCTTCGGCACGATCACCGCCGCGGTGGAAGCGATGAAGGGCGGGGCCTACGACTTCGTCACCAAGCCGTTCGACATGGACCATCTGTCCATCGTCATCGGGAAGGCGCTCGAGCGGGAGTCGCTGAAGCGTCAGGTCGAATGTCTCCGCTCGGAAATGGAGACGCGCTACGCCTCCATCATCGGGAACAGCCCCGCCATCGTATCCGTGGTCGAAAGCGCGCGCCGCGCGGCGAACTCCGACGTGAGCGTGCTCCTGCTCGGCGAGAGCGGAACCGGCAAGGAGCTGTTCGCCCGGTCGCTCCATCAGTGGAGCCCGCGCCATGCGATGCCGTTCGTCGTGATCAACTGCGTGGCGCTGACCGATACCCTGCTGGAGAACGAGCTCTTCGGGCACGAAAAAGGCGCGTTCACCGGCGCCGATCGCATGGAAAAGGGCAAGATCGAGATGGCTGATGGCGGGACGCTGTTTCTCGACGAGATCGGCGACATGCCCCTGTCCCTCCAGGCGAAGCTCCTGCGCGTGTTGCAGGACAGGGAATTCCAGCGCGTCGGCGGCACGCGGACCATCAAGGTCGACATCCGCGTGATCGCGGCGACCAACAAGGACACCAAGCAAGCCGTCGGGGCCGGGCAGTTTCGCGAGGACCTCTTCTATCGCCTGAACGTGGTCACCCTCAACCTGCCGCCGCTTCGGGAGCGACGGGAGGACATTCCCCTGCTCGCGGAGTTTTTCCTCAAGCGGCACGCGCGCGACGCGAAACGACCGAGCGTGCACCTCACCCAGGACGCCCTGTCCGTGCTGTCCCACTACGCCTGGCCCGGCAACATTCGGGAGCTCGACAACGCCCTTGCCCGGGCCGTCGTGTTGTGCCCGACCGACGCGATCGACCCCCAGATTCTCGCGCTCAGCTCCGAGCCCGTGTCCCGGAACGCGGGCGACCCCGACGGGTATCTCGACCTGCCCTACCACGAATCCATGGATCAGCACAGTCGCGCCTTGATCATGCGCGCGCTCCATTTCGAGAACGGCAATCAGACCAGAGCCGCCGAGCGGCTCCAGCTCCAGCGCACCTACCTGGCCCGCCTCATCCGGCAGAAGAATTTGTCCGCTCATCCCCCCCGCGCTTGATATCGAGGCCGCCGGGGTCACACAGGAAAGGAATGAGTGCTGAGGACTGAGGACTGAGGGTCGAGCGCTGTCTCTGTGGCGGCTCATGCCGTATCTTGGCGATTTGTGTCATGCCGGGTGTACAATTTGATTTCGTCGTAGGTTCGAACATCATCTTTGCAACACCCGCGCTGAGGATGTCATGGCCATCGATCCCGTCTGCGGCATGACGGTGGACGAGAAGACGGCGCCCGCACAGGCGGCTCACGCCGGAACGACCTACTACTTCTGCGCCCCGGGCTGCAAACGCACCTTCGATCAGGACCCGGAGCGGGTCCTCCGTGAAGGGCCGAAGGGCATGGACGCGATGGCGGGCCCGCCGCCCGTGGCCCTCGTGACCCTGAGCCCCAGGAAGGCCCGTCCCGCCTCCGACGCGGCGACGCGCGCGGCGCCCCAGACCGGGGTGGCCGGGCCGCGCAGCGTGACGATTCCCATCGAGGGCATGTCCTGCGCGTCCTGCGTCGCCAGGATCGAGCAGGGCCTGGCCGCGGTGGAGGGGGTCTCGCAGGCCTCCGTCAACCTGGCGACCGAGCGAGCCACCGTCATATTCCTGCCCGAGGTGACGAGCGCGGAGCGTATCGCGTCGGCAATCAGCAGCCTTGGCTACACGCCGGGCTCCCCCGCGGCCGTCGCCAAGTACGAGCGGACGGATCTGGCTGCACCAGAGGATCGCCATGGAGCCGCACAGCGGCGGCTGCAGACCCGTTTTGCCCTTGCCGCCGCCCTGACCGTTCCCATCATGATCCTCGGGATGTCGGAGCACCTCGGCCTCCCCGTTTCGCAAGCCGTCTCGTTCTGGACGCAGCTGGCGCTGGCCACGCCGATCCAGTTCTGGGCGGGCTGGCAGTTCTATCGTGGCGCCTGGGCCGTGGCCCGACACGGCTCGTCCGACATGAACACGCTGATCGCGGTGGGGACCTCCGCCGCCTACGGGTACAGCGTCGTCGCGACGGTCGCTCCCGGCTTGTTGCAGGCCGGCGGCGTCGCCCCCGCGGTGTACTTCGACACCTCGGCCGCCATCATCACGTTGATCTTGTTCGGACGCCTCATGGAGACCCGCGCCAAGGGCCGGGCGTCCGCAGCCATCCGAGCCCTGGCCAGCCTCCAGCCGAAGACGGCCAGGGTCTCACGCAACGGCCGAGAAGAAGATATCCCGATCGAGCACGTTCAGGTCGGCGACCTCGTCCTCATTCGGCCCGGGGAGAAGGTTCCGGTCGACGGCGTCGTCCGTGAGGGGATGTCCGCGGTGGACGAGTCGATGCTGACGGGCGAGAGTCTTCCCGTGGACAAGACGTCTGGCGACACGGTGATCGGAGCGACGCTCAACCTGACGGGAAGCCTGACCTTCGAAGCCACGAAGGTCGGAACAGAGACCGCGCTCGCGCGCATCATCGCCATCGTCGAGCAGGCGCAGGCCGCCAAGCCGCCCTTGGCCAAACTGGCGGACCGCGTCGCCGCCTATTTCGTCCCCGCCGTCGTCGCCCTCGCGGTGCTCACCTTCGTCGGTTGGCTCGCCTTCGGCCCCGAGCCCGCCTTCACGATCGCGTTGATCAACTTCGTCGCGGTCCTGATCGTGGCCTGTCCCTGCGCGCTCGGCCTGGCGACCCCGACCTCGATCATGGTCGGCATTGGAAAGGGCGCGGAATCCGGCATCCTGATCCGCGGTGGAGACGTCCTGGAACGGGCGCAGGACGTGACGACGATCGTGCTCGACAAGACCGGGACGCTGACGAAGGGGGAGCCCGAGGTTGGTGCCGTTGTCGCCCTGGCCGAGGGCTGGACCGAGGACGCCGTCGTCACCCTCGCCGCTGCGCTGGAGCGCAATTCGGAGCATCCGGTCGCTGGCGCGATCGTCCGCTACGCGCAGGGACGCAACCTGAAGATGGAGCGCACGAGTGAGTTCAAGGCCGTACCCGGTCAGGGGGTCCGGGCCGTGGCAGGCGATCGTGCCCTATTCCTGGGCAACCGTCCCCTGATGGATTCAGCCGGATTCACAGTGACCGACCAGGACGAGGAGGCCTCGGCCCAACTGGCCTCGGCAGGGATGACGCCCATGTATCTCGCCGCGCGGCCGCGCGAGCAAGGTGTCCCCGAGACCGGGCGCGTACTCGGCGTGATCGGCGTGGTGGACAGACCGAAGGACCATGCGCTCGCCGTTGTCCAGGCTCTCCGTCGCCTGAAGCTTGACGTCATCATGCTCACGGGGGACAACCAGCGCACGGCCCGGGCCATCGGCGATCAACTCCACATCGACCACGTCCTGGCGGAAGTGCTTCCGGACCGGAAGGCGCAGGAGATCTCGAAGCTCCAGCAGGCCGGTAAGGTGGTCGCCATGGTGGGCGACGGCATCAACGATGCGCCCGCGCTGGCTCAGGCCGACATCGGCCTGGCGATCGGCACAGGGACCGACGTCGCCATGGAGGCCGCGGACGTCACGCTGATCCGGGGGGACCTGCGCGGAATTGTCGCCGCCATTGCCTTGTCGCGGGCCACGACCCGCAATATCAAGCAGAACCTCTTTGCCGCGTTCATCTATAACGTGCTGCTCATCCCCGCAGCCGCAGCGGGCCTGATGAACCCGATCTGGGCGGCAGCGGCCATGGCGCTGTCCTCCGTCAGCGTCGTCGGCAACGCGCTGCGACTTCGGCGTTTCAAGCCCGATCTCGCGCCGGCCGGGTCAGGGTCGAGCCCCACGGCTTCAGCCGACTCCACCGCAGCCCTCTGACAACCCTTTCCAGAGCCTCAAGGCCCCGGGGACACTCAGGGGGCTCAGGGTCTGCCGGGCTCAGCCTCGCCACGGCTCTCGGCCGAACGTGCCGCGATTTCAGACCTCAAATTCATTCATTATTAACAACTTATATGATGCGATTGAGATGCTATACTCTGTCACGGAAGGTCCTTCCAACTCCGGAGCTCTATGTCGATCCTGGTCCCGGACTTCGTGCCCTATCTCTTGGCCGTACTCGGCCTGCTGTTCGTCTGGCAATTGCACCACATGCAAGTGGTCGCCGGCCGGATTGAAGCCAAAAGCTTCTGGGACAAGTCGGGCACCCGACTCTTCATCCACGTCACCGCCGAGGACGAACAGACCTGTCCCGCCTGCCGTGAGGCCAACGGCACGGCGGTGCTCCCGTCGGTGGCCGTGAAGAAGAGCTTCGCGCCTCTTTCACACGGCCAATGCACCAATCCGGCGGGGTGCCGGTGCCAGTTGATCGGGTTGCGCTGCACCTGGCTCCAGTCCCAGCGCCTGCTCTCCCAGGTGATGAGCTCCACCGCCAAGAGAGTCAAACTGTCCAGCGACAAATTCGCCGCGCTGCTCAAGGTGTCCTGGGCCGAGAACCCGAGAGCCAAGGTCGACCTCGTGGCAGTGAGCATGATCGAGGCCATTCGGGCGGAGGGGAAAGACCCGGAGACGGCCGTCAGCAAGTACCGCACCGTCGTGGACCACGCCAAGACCGACCGCGATCTGGAGCTCGTGCTCCCGGCCTATTTCCGCATGCTCGACATTCTGGAACGCGGCGAGCACGCCAAGGAGGCCTTGGCGATCATCGACCGTCTGGAAAAGCAGGCCAGCCCGAGCACCAACGGGCGCCATCGGCCGACCGCCGCGCAGCTCGAGACGCTCTCCCTTCGCAAGACCCGCCTGACGGCCGCCCTCCAGCGCGGGTACTGATCCCGCGTCGATTCAGCGCTCCCGGTCGCTCAGCCGTATGAGCCCGCTTTCCACGTCCCTCTGCGCCTGCTCGTACGCCGCCGCGGTGCCGATGTCCGACCAGTACCCGGTCATCCGATAGCCGAGGATCACGGCCCCGTCTCCAAGGGCCTGCACGTAGGCCTCGATGATGGACGATTCTTTCCCGACCGGCACCCGGCTGAGCAAACTCCGATCCATGAGGTGAATCCCCGCGAACATGAGCCTCGTCACGGCCGCGCCTTCCCGTCGACCGCGGCCGTGGATCCGCAGGATCCGTCCTTCGGCATCCACCTCCACGGGTCCCCACCGCTCGACATCGGGGTCCTCTCGCAACACCATGGTCGCCACGGCACGCCCGGCCCCCTGCATCCTTCGCACCGCGTCGAGGTCGAGATCCACGAGCGTGTCGCCGTTCAAGACGAAAAAGGGCTCGCTCCCGAAGAACGACTCCGCCTGCTTGAGCCCTCCCCCGGTGCCCAGGATCACCGGCTCGCGTGAGAACCGCAGCGCCATGCCAAGCCGCGAGCCGTCACCCAGCGCCTGCGTGATCTGCTCACCCAGGTGATGAATATTGATGATGACGTCTCTCACGCCGTGACGTCGGAGCAGCAGGAGATTCCATTCGATGAGAGGTCGTCCGGCCAGGGGGAGGAGCGGCTTGGGGATGGCGTTCGTGAGCGGCCGGAGGCGGGTCCCGAGGCCGGCCGCCAGAATCATGGCCTTCATCGGATACTCGTCGGAAGTGTGGAGTGAGGCGTGAGGCGTGAGGTGGCAAAACAAACGAAGGCTCTGGGGTTTTTTCTCCTCACTCCTTACCCCTCACTCCTCACTGTTTATTGCAGCTCAGGCACATACAGCGCGAGAAGCTTGTGGAGGTTGGCCAACTCGGGGTAGCGGAGAAGGTTGCGGCGCACGTAACCCAGGGTCCGGGGAACGTCCTCCAAGAACTTGGGATTACCCTTGACCCGCTCGATGTAGACGAATCGCCCGGCCGCCTTCAGGTTTCGCTGAATGCTGGTCAGGTCGAACAACCGGCGGAAACCCGGTTGACGCATGGAAGCGGGCCGCTGCTTGGCGACCTGGTCCTGGTAGTAGGCAAGCAGGTCCTCGATCAAGGAGTCGTCCACCTCGCGATAGGCATCACGCAGGAGTGAGGCCAGGTCGTAGGTGGGCGGCCCGAGGAGGGCGTCCTGGAAATCGAGGACGCCGATCCGCTTCCCGTGCACCATGAGGTTTCGCGAATGGTAGTCGCGATGCGTGAAGACCCGGGGCTGGGACGCGATCAACTCGGCCAGCTTGTGGAACTCGGCCTGGATCGCCTGCATGTCGTTCGCGCACATCGGCCTGCCGTTCCTCGCGACCACCCCGAATTCGAGAAAGTGCTCGAACTCCCAATTCAGCAGCGCGACGTCGAAGCTCCGATGAAATGCGATACAGCCGGGATTCGCCGGCGAGGTGGCTTTGGTATGGATGCGCACCAGCATCTCGACCGCCGCCCGGTACAGATTTGTGAGCTCGGCGTCCTCCACCTGGCGACAGGCCTCCGCCAGCGTGACATCGCCGAAATCCTCGAGGTAGAGGAGCCCCGCCGCTTCGTCATGATGGTACAGCGTCGGCACCGCGACGCCGGCACGAGCCAGATGGCGGAGCACGTTGGTGAACGGAAGCTCCGCGATCGCCGCGGCGGTCCCGCTGACCGCTTCCTCGGACTGCTTGAAGCCTTCCGGATCCGCCAACTGCATCAGGATGACCGAGTGGGGAGGCTTCTCGCCCAGTGCGATTCGATAGTAGCGGCGATTCGAGGCATCCCCTTCGAGGGGGGAGAGACCCGTGCATTCGGCCCGAAAGGGCAGCTTGCTTCGCACCGTCTCGGCGACACGGCGCTCGTCTGGTGGAGCGGGCCCGTGCGGCTTGGCGGAGTTCATCGCATCCATTTTGTGATTATAGCGGGCCCCCTGGACCTTGTCACGCTAAGGCAAACTCGTTATCCTCCAGACACCGGGGTGCCCCCGAATCGGGCTCACCCGGTTGGGGGGTGGCGAACGAGGCGGTCGAGGCCGATTCGAGGGTCGCGTCATGGACTATGTCTATCTCGGTCGTTCGGGTTTGAAGGTGAGCCGGCTGTGTCTCGGGACCATGAACATGGGTCCCTACACCGCGGAGCCGGACAGCTTCAAGATCATGGATCGCGCGCTCGAAGTGGGCGTGAATTTTTTCGACACCGCGAACGTGTACGGTGGGAAGCGCGGCGACGGCCTCACCGAGCAGATCATCGGCCGCTGGCTCGCGCAAGGCGGGGGACGGCGTGACAACGTCGTGCTGGCGACCAAGGTCTTCGGGCGGATGGGCGATTGGCCCAACCAGGGTCGCTTGTCCGCCCTGCACATCAAGCAGGCTTGCGAGGCGAGCCTGCGCCGCCTCCGCACCGACCGCATCGACCTCTACCAGATGCACCACATCGATCGGGAGTCTCCCTGGGAAGAGGTCTGGCAGGTCATGGAGCAGTTGTATCGCGAGGGGAAGATCCTCTACGTCGGCAGCAGCAATTTTGCCGGATGGCATCTCGCGCAGGCCCAGGAGCTGGCGCAGGCTCGTCATTTCATGGGGCTCGTGTCCGAGCAGAGTCTCTACAATCTGACCGAGCGGACGGTGGAATTGGAGGTCATTCCGGCCTGCCAAGCCTACGGGATCGGGGTCATCCCCTGGAGCCCCCTCGCGCGAGGCCTGCTGGCCGGCGCCTCCCCGCCCCCCTCTCAGGGACGGCGCGCTTCGGAAGAGATCCAGCAGGAGGCGGCCAGGCATCAGTCCAAGCTCGAGGCGTACGCCAAGCTGTGCCGGGACCTGGGCGAGCGGCCCGCGGACGTGGCGCTCGCTTGGCTGTTGCACCAGGCGGCCGTCACGGCGCCCATCGTCGGCCCGCGAACGATGGAGCAGCTGGACGGCTCGCTCCGCGCCCTGGAGGTCAAGCTCTCGAACGAGACGCTCTCAGGGTTGGATGAGATCTTTCCGGGGCCCGGCGGACCGGCCCCAGAAGCCTACGCGTGGTAACTTTGAATCAAGGATAGTCATCGAGGGGAGCACTACACAGGAGGACAGGTCCTTCCTGCCCCTCCTTTGTAAGGAGGGGTTGGGGAGGTAGAACGTGCAGGATCGAGTTCACAGCTGCGTTCCGCCTGGTCGGCTTGCCGCTCTACCCCACCTCACCTCCCCTTACGAAGGGGAGGTCCAGAAAAATTGCGTCATACGGTTAACGATGAACGTTGCCACCACCGCGCAGGCAGTGCCAGACCCAGGTCACCAGCGTCGCGCCGGCTCCGTCAGCGACCAGGTCCCAGACGTCGGCTTCCCGCCGGGGGACGAACGCCTGGTGGACCTCATCGGTCAGCCCGTACAGGACGGCGGCCACGATCGCCAGAGGCAGGGCGCGGGCCGCGGCCCACGCACCCCCCGCGCCCCGGAGCGCCCGGTGGCACAGGACGCCCAGCACACCGTATTCCAGGGCGTGCAACGTCTTGTCTCCGACCTCGTCGAGGATGGACGGCATCAGCTCCTCCGGCCGCGACAAGGAGGACAGCGAAAAAATCAGCGCGGCATAGGCCAGGACCGGCAGCCAATACCAGACGAACAGGCTCGCCGCGCGCGCTCCTGCGACCTTGCCGCCGTCCTTCTCTTGCCCCACGCTTGCTCCTCGGGCCCAGGCCAGAATCGGCCCTTGCGGTCGACCCTGGCATCGCCACTGGCGTCGTCCATCGGACATCCGTTGCAAAGGATGCCGGCTGGGGCTTATCATCTATCACGATGAAAATACAACTGAGCCAACCGGAGCGCCACATCGAGATGAAAGGACCCAAACGGGTCAAGGAGCTTCTCCGGGATCTCAACTTGCTGTCCGAAGCCTATCTCGTCATCCGGGGAGACGAGCTCGTGACGGAGGATGAGACGCTGCAGGACGCCGACGTCGTCGAAGTCCGGCCGGTCATCTCGGGGGGAGGAAGGTAATATTAGGTAAGTCGGTAATTGGGTAACTGGGGAACTCAGTAGCGACGTCTCCTCGACTTACCCAATTACCTAGTTACCGAGTTACGAAGTTACCACAGGCCGTGGATTCTCTATGAAGTGCAAAAAGTGCAAGACGAAGGCTGTGATTGGGTTGCCGCGGCACAATGCCGCCTTCTGCAAGCCCTGCTTCACGGGATTCGTGCGCGACCAGGTTGCCCGCGCGATCAAGCATGAGCGGATGTTCGCCAAGGAGGATCGGATTCTCGTGGCGGTGTCCGGCGGCAAGGACAGCCTCGCGCTCTGGGAAATCCTGCTGAGCATGGGATACCGGGCCGATGCGCTCTACGTGAATCTCGGGATCGGCGCGTATTCGGAGCGATCATACGAGAAGGTGCGGAAATTCGCCGAGGGGCCGGGGGCTGCCTGCCAGGCCAAGCTGCTGGTGCATACCGTCGAGCAGGAGGAGGGGGCGGGTATCCGCGAGCTGGCGGACCTGGTTCGCCGACCGACGTGCTCGGCCTGCGGCACGATCAAGCGGTACCAGTTCAATCGCGCCGCTGTCCAGCATGACTACGACGTGATGGCCACCGGACACAATCTGGACGACGAGGCCGCCCGTCTGCTGGGCAACGTGCTGCACTGGCAGGACGCGTACCTCGACAAGCAGGGCCCGAACCTCCCCGCCTCCGTCGAGGGCTTCGCAAAGAAGGTGAAGCCGCTCTACCGGCTGACCGAGCGCGAGATCGCCGCCTACGCGGTGCTCAACGGCATCGAGTACCTCGTCGAGGAATGCCCGATGGCCAAGGGCTCGAAGATGCTCCTCTACAAGGACGCGTTGAATCGGCTGGAGACCGAAAGCCCGGGCACCAAGCAGACGTTCTACTGGGGCTTCCTGGAGCGGCAGGCCGCGCCGCAGCCCTCGACGACCACCATGGCCGAGAAGGACCAGGCCTCCCTGCACCCCTGCACGTCGTGCGGCCAGCCGACCACCGCCGAGGTCTGCACGTACTGCAAGATGATGGCGCGTGCCAAGGCCGCCGCGCTCCCCTCCTGATCGACGCAACGCCTTTTTGCGCTCCTGCGGCAACTCAGGTATACATAGCCGGTATGGCGCCGATCCGTTCCTCGCGTGGAGGTCCCCTCTCTCCGCAGAGCCATGCCCTCGTCCTTGCGGCCATGCGGCTCGCCTGCGCCCTCATCGTCGGGCTTGCCGACCTCGGCGGGGCCGCCGCAGCCGACGAGCACGTCACGCTGCGTTTCGTCTCCTGGAAACCCGACCATCCCCAAGTCTGGGAAGAGGCGCTCGCCCGCTTTACTCACGAGCATCCGAACATCTCGATCCTGCGCGAGATCGCGCCCCACTCGTCGACGGCCTACCACGACTTGCTCACCCAAAAGCTCAAGAATCGCGACGCCACCGTGGATCTGTTCTTCATGGACGTCATCTGGGTGCCGGAGTTCGCGGCCGCCGGGTGGGCGCGACCATTGGACCATCGGTTTCCGCCCACGGAGCAGCGCAAGTTTCTGCCCGCCACGATCACGGCGGGGACCTACGGCAGTCGTATCTATGGAATCCCGAGTCGCATCGACGGAGGCATGCTCTACTACCGAAAGGACCTGTTGAAGACTTACGGCTTCGCGCCCCCGCGCACCTGGCCCGAGTTGGTCCAACAGGCGGAGACGATCGTGGCGGGAGAGTCGGCCAAGACCCCGGCCCTCCGCGGCTACTCCGGTCAGTTCAAGCAGTACGAAGGACTGGTGTGCAACATGCTGGAGTTCATCGAGAGCAACGGGGGGCGGCTGGTCGGAGCGGACGGTGCCCGTGCCGCGCTCGCCACGCCGGCGAGCTTGCAGGCCGTGCGGTTCGTCCGGGAGCGGATCATCGGCCGCATCGCCTCCCGCGCGCTCCTCACCTACCAGGAGCCTGAGTCGTTGGCGACCTTCGTCCAGGGGAACGCTGTCTTCCACCGCAACTGGCCCTACGCATGGGAAGTGGCCAATGACCCGCAACGGTCGTCCATCGCAGGGAAGGTGGGCGTGACGTCGTTGCCGCACTTTCCAAGCGGCCGGAGCGTGTCGGCCCTGGGCGGTTGGCTGTACGGCATCAGCGCCTACTCCGCGCACCCCGAGGAGGCGTGGACGTTCATTCAATTCCTCTCGAGCTACGGCATGCAGAAGTATTTCGCGCTGCGCGCCGGCATCGCCCCCTCCCGCACGGCGCTCTTCAGCGACCAAGCCCTGCTCCAGGGACGCCCGTTCTTTCATGATCAGTTCGAGGTGTTCGAAGGGACGACCCCGAGACCGCGATCCCCCCTCTATCCCGCCGTGTCCCATGTCCTCCAGCGGTACTTCAGCCGCGCGCTCGCCTTCGGCGACCTCGACCTCGCCGCCGAAGCGGCCTCCGCCGACCGGCAGATCGTCGATCTGCTCGCGCTCACGGGGGCGACCCGATGACCCGGGGGGGCGCGGACACCCGCACGGGGCTCAGTGACCAGGCGGCCTGGCTCATGCTGGCGCCGGCCCTGGGATTCACGCTCGTCTTCGCACTCTACCCCGTCGTCGACTCGTTTCTGCTCAGCCTCCACCGCATTCTGCTGGTCCTCCCGGACCAGGAACAGGCGTTCGTCGGTCTGGCCAATTATCGCCAGTTGGCCGCCGATCCGGTCGCGCGCCAGGCGTTCGTCGTCACGCTGGGATTCGTCGCCCTCTCCACGATCCTGGAGGTGCTGCTCGGTCTCGCCATCGCGCTCGTGATTCACGAGCAGTTTCGAGGCCGAGGGTGGGTCCGCGCCGCCGCGCTCATTCCCTGGGCGATCCCGACCGTCGTGGCGTCGCAGATGTGGCGCTTCATCTTCAACGACCAGTACGGATTCGCCAACCTGCTCCTGTATGGCGATCACATTGCCGACTATGTCCCCTGGCTCGCCTACCCGGGGTTCGCGTGGATGGCCATCGTCCTGGCAGACGTGTGGAAGACGTCCTCGTTTGCCGGGCTGCTGATCCTGGCCGGCTTGCAACTGATTCCAGACGATCTCTACGAGGCCGCGCGCATCGACGGCGCCAATGCCTGGCGACGGTTCTGGCATATCACCCTGCCGCTGCTCCGTCCCGCGCTGCTGCTCGCGCTGCTCTTTCGCACGATGGACGCCTTTCGGGTGTTCGACCTGGTGTTCGTCATGACGCAAGGCGGCCCCGGCGGGGCGACGCAGGTCCTCCAGTTCTACGGATACAAGGCGCTCTTCACCGAGGGCCGGATGGGCTACGGCGCCGCCATCTCCGTCACGGTCTTTCTGGCGATCTTCGTCCTGTCCTTGTTCTATATCCACGCCGTTGGATCGAAGCTGATGGAAAAGGAGCGGGCATGAGCCGGCGCATCCTGTTGGGCATCGGGATCCTCCTGACCGTGGTCGTCAGCCTCTTTCCATTTCTCTGGTTCGTCGTCACCTCGCTGAAGAGCCAGCGGCACGTGGAGGCGGTGCCGCCAACCTGGCTCCCGGGCGGAGAGCTCGGCTTCTACCGGGCCGCGCTCGTGGACTACCATCTGACCGATTACATCCTCAACAGCATCGTGGTGGCCAGCTCGACGACCGTGATGACCCTCGCCATCGGCATCCCGGCCGCCTACGCCTTGTCCCGACTGCGTGTCAGCGGCAAGACGTGGATTCTCGGCGGGCTGCTGGGCGTCTCGATGTTTCCCCAGATCGCCATCGCCGGCCCGGTGTGGCGCATTCTCGATCAGATAGGCGGGCTGAACACCCGCTGGGGGGTGCTCCTGCCCTACGTGACCCTCACCCTGCCGCTGGTCATCTGGATCCTGGCGAGCTTTTTCAAGGAGCTGCCGACGGAGCTGGAGGAAGCCGCGAAGATCGACGGGTGCGGACCCTGGCGCACGATGGTGCTGGTGATGCTGCCGCTCGCCGCACCGGGTATCTTCACGGCGGGGATTTTGACGTTCATCTACGCCTGGAACGAGTTCTTTTTTGCGCTGCTGATCCTGACGCAGCCCGACAAGCAGACGTTGCCGGTCGGCATCGCGCTGTTCCAGGGCGAGTTCACCATGCCCTGGGGCGAGCTCGCTGCGGCCTCGGTCATCGCGACCCTGCCGCTGGTGATCCTGGTACTCCTCTTCCAGCGGTGGATCATCAGCGGGCTGTCGGCCGGCGCGGTGAAGGGCTAGGAGGGGGTCTCATGGCGGACTTGGAGCTCCGGTCGATCGCGAAATCCTTCGGCCAGACGGTCGTCCTGGAGGACGTGTCCCTGCGCGTGGCTGACGGAGGATTCACCATCCTGCTCGGGCCCTCCGGCTGCGGGAAATCCACGCTGCTGCGCATCATCGCCGGCCTCGAGCAACAGACATCCGGCGAGGTCTTCATCGGCGGCGAGGCCGTGGGACATCTGTCACCCCAGCAGCGGGACATCGCCATGGTCTTTCAGACCTACGCCCTCTACCCGCACCTCTCCGTGCGCGACAATCTCGCCTTCGGCCTCAAAATCCGCGGCGAGTCGCGCCAGGTGATCGACTCGCGCATCGGGGAGGCGGCGGAGCTCTTGGGTATCGCCGATCTCCTCGCGCGCAAGCCCAAGGAGCTCTCGGGCGGGCAACGTCAACGGGTCGCCATGGGACGGGCCATCGTCCGCAAGCCAAAGCTCTTTCTCTTCGACGAGCCGCTCTCCAACCTCGACGCGCGGCTCCGTACCACCATGCGGGTCGAGCTGAAGAAGCTCCACCAACGCCTCGGCGCGACCATGATTTACGTGACCCATGATCAGGTGGAGGCGATGACGCTGGGCGATACGATCGTGCTGCTGGACGCGGGCAAGGTGCGTCAGATCGACCCGCCCTCGAGAATCTATAATACCCCCGCCGATCCCTTCGTCGCCGGATTCATCGGCAGTCCAGGCATGAACCTGATCGAGGGGTCCGTTACGCACAAGGCGGGCGCCTGGACGTTCACGTCCGGCCACCTGAAGCTCGCGCTGCCTGCGATCAAGAGCCCGATGCCGGTCGAGGGCGTCTCACGGACGGTGCTCGGGATCCGCCCGGAGGACGTGTCCCTCACTCCCTCGGATGGGCCAGACGCCACGCTCACGGGGGAGGTCGAGGTCGTCGAGGATCTCGGCGCGGATCAGATTCTGTACGTCCTGGCTGGCGGGCGGCGACTCATCCTGCGCGTCCCGCCCACGGACGCGCTCAAGCCGGACATGGAGGTCACGCTGTACCTCCCCCATCACCGCCTGCATCTCTTCGTCGACGACCGCCGCGCCGACTGGGAGTGACGGTCGTGGCGCGGGAGCCGGGACTGACGAATCAAGCGCACCCCCGCGGGGCACCAGGGCCCCGGCTCGGCTCCAGGGGCCCTCCGGGTTTCCGCCTCCTGCTTCATGCCACTATCCAGAAAAGGCACCCATCCGACGAAGCGAGCCGGAGCGTCGGCGCAGTGGCCTGGCCTGTCCTGCTCAGACGCTGCGGTTCGACCGCACTAAGGCTCGCATTCGCTGGGCTGCGGATCTCGCTGCGTGCGACCTGACGGGCACGCAGCTTCGAACAGTCCTCGCCCTCCGGCACGTGTTGCAACAGCGGAGCAACGCGTGCCGGACCGCGCCTGCTCGCCAAGTGCGGGGCCCGAACCTCCGCGATTCGCAGCGACAGGCCCGGCCACCGCACCGCCCCCACACCGTAACGCCGCTCCCAGCAGACTGAAGCCATAGGACCGCAGGCAGATTTTCTTGCCTTGTTGGGACTGCCATAGGGTGCGCCGCACGCCACCCTCTGTATATGGAGAGAGATGGCCGCCAGGGTCCCGGCCGAGGCGACATTCGCGTGGATGCCCGCTGATGTGCGAAGCGGAAGGAGGTGCG
>JBFKNO010000033.1:0-15490 GCA_041629275.1 Nitrospiraceae bacterium | reverse complement strand
GGTGGGATCTGAAAAACAGAGAACCACGCCATCGGGCTCGTCCTCATTGCTGGGTGTGGTACCCGACACTCAGCTCGAACTCCACGACCTGGTGCTTGCGCGGCTTGTTCGTCCGAACCGCGGGCTTGACCGACCGTGTCGACGGAGATTCTTCCTCGACCTCTTGGAAACGGTGGTTCATGATCCGGACTCGGTGGAACGCGTCATGCCGGTCCAGGCTGTCTACCAAGGCATTGAGATCTCCCAGGGTCTTCGCGCGGCCTTTGAGATTTACAGCGGACTCTCTGAAGTCGAGCCGAACGGATTGAACCGAGGTCCGAGCCGGAATCGCGTCCTCCAGGCGATTGAGGAGGCGGGTCCAGGAGAAGCTGCGCTTTCTGGTCAGCAGGTTAGCGAACTCGACGCGCCGATACACCGCGTCGATCTCCGTCTGTCGTCGCGTCAGTCCGTCCTGGACCAATGCCGCCGAGAAGCTGCGGTTCAGGGCCTGCACGCGGGCGATGGAGTCCGCATACCGCGCCGTCTCCCCGGCGAGCCTGCGGGCCTCCGTCCAACTCCAGCCACCGTAGGCGACCGACACGAGGAGAACCAGCACCATGCCGCTCTGGAGCCACCGAGCCGTGCCATAGCCACGGGTGGCGACGTTGACATGGAGACGGGAGGCCACCGGTCCGGGCCCCCTCGCGCGTCCTGTCAGCTTCATCATCATCTCAGGCAGCGACCATCCCGGCCAGCGCAGACAACCCGGAGGCGGGAATGTCCCCGCTTGTCTTTCTCACCCTCGCGAATCTCTCCCACCCCAGATGGTGGACCTGGACGTTACATTGACCGAGCCGAAGCCCCCCGGTCAACGAAGACCCCTCGTCGGGCAGGTCCGGCAGCTCGCCGTCTTTCATCGCGTTGCCGCTCGTGTCGATCAGCCAGACGCACGGCTCCGGTCGCTCGGCAAGGGGATCCGCCTCCGACACGAGATCCTCGTAGAACTGCAGGGTGCCCAGGAGCTCCGCAGCGACGTCGAGGTGCGCGCCGCACCTGCTCTTGACTCGCACCAGCGTCGGGATGCCCTCTCGCGCCGCGATGAAGGTGAAGCCGTCCGCGGAGCAATGCGCAAAGTAGACGTCGCGCGTTCGCGGCATTCGCGCCAGGCACAAGTCGAACAGGTCGAGGCTGCTCACCCCGATGGAAACCGGGAGCAGCCCGATCCCCTCGCAGAACCTTTCATACTGGGCAAGAATGTCCCGCCGGATGCTCACCCCCAAGACCCGCGTCGCCGCCGACCCCGACGAAGCTCGACTGGCAGGCCGGATACCCCGGAACGCGCGGTACACGAGCTGTGAGTCCATGCAGGCAACGTTCAGATCCTCCCGATAGCGCCACCGCAGCAGCGCCTCGCACTCGGCAGCGTCCCTCGGCAGGGCGTCAAACTCGAACAGGGCCATCTGGGCTGCCTGATCCGGGATCGCCAGCGCGATGCACTGCCCGCGCAGCGGCGCCAGGAACTCGCGCAAGGCCGCCGTCAATGTCTCAGGATCCAGGAGATTCGCGGCTGTGTCCGTGGGCAGGACCAATCCGGATGGAAGGCAATGCTCCCGCACCCGCCGGATGGCCCAGCGACGCCGGAGCCCGCGGCCGCCCCCGGCCCGCTCGACGAGGGTCACGCTGCGGCTGCTGAGCGCGAGGCCGAAACGAGGGGGCCGTATCGGAAGCAGTGCCATCGATCACGCCTACCCGGTAAACGTCACACGATTCATCTCTCGAACGGTCGTCTGGCCTGCCAAGACCTTGTCGAGGCCGGCCTCTCGAAGGCTCATCATGCCTTCGCCGATGGCCGCCCGCCGGATCTCGGAGGTGGGGCGACGATCGAGGATCAGCTCCCGAATATGATCCGTCAACGCCAGGAATTCCGTGATCGCGCTCCTCCCGCGGTATCCCAACCCATGACAGGCGAGGCAGCCCGTTCCGTGGTAGACAGGGCGCCCGCGCATGTGCTCGTAGTCCAGCCCAAACTCCTCGCACTGGGCCTCATCGAGCGTCGAGTCCACCTTGCAGGACGCGCAGATGCTGCGCACGAGCCGCTGGGCCATGATGCAGTTCAGCGACGAGACGAAGTTGTAGGGCTCAATGCCCATGTTCACGAAGCGGCCGATGACGTAGAAGGCGTTGTTGGCGTGGACAGTCGTGAACACCAGGTGCCCGGTCAAGGCGGACTGAATTGCGATCTGGGCGGTTTCCGCATCCCGGATCTCCCCCACCATGATCTTGTCCGGATCATGCCGCAGGATGGAGCGCAAGCCACGCGCAAAGGTGACGCCTTTCTTCTCATTGACCGGCACCTGAATCACACCCTTCAACTGATACTCGACGGGATCCTCGATGGTGATGATCTTGTCTTCCTTGGTATTGACCTCATTGATCGCCCCGTAGAGCGTCGTGGTCTTGCCGCTTCCCGTGGGGCCCGTCACCAGCACCATGCCGTAGGAGGCCGTGATCGCCCGGCGAAACTTGCGGAGGTCGTCGGGCCGGAGTCCGAAGCGGTCGAGCCGCAGCTCCCCGCCGCCTGCCAGATCGTCCTTGGCGAGGATCCGGATCACGACCGATTCACCGAAGGCGCTCGGCAGAATCGAGACCCGAAAATCGACCGTCCGCTCCTCGATGCGCATCTTGAAGCGACCATCCTGCGGGATCCGCCGCTCGGCAATGTCCAGGTCAGACATCACCTTCAGGCGCGACACGAGCGGATTGTGGAACCGCAGGTCGAGCGGCTCCATGGCCAGATAGAGCACCCCGTCGATGCGAAACTTGATCTCCACCGCCGTGTCCCTGGGCTCGATGTGGATGTCACTGGCGCGCTTCTGAAGCGCGCTGAAGAGGGTGGTGTTCACCAGCCGGACGATCGGGCTCTCATCCTTGCTAATATTCTCGACGGAGAGGACCTCGTCTCCCTTCTCGTTTTCGCGGATGAGCACCGGGCGGAACTCCTCCTGGATCCGCGTCATCACCTGGCTGTTCCCCTCGCTCTGGCGGAGGGCGTCCTCAATGGCCGCCGGCGTCGAGACCACCAGCCGAAATGCGCGCCCAATCAACCGCTCGATCTGATCGAGGGCCCGGAGGTCCTGAGGGTCGGCAACGGCCAGGGTGAGCATGCCCTCGCGGTCGTCGACCGGCACGAAGGTGTAGCGGCGCATCCAGTCGGAGGAGATGGCGGGAAAGGCGTGGAAGTTGACCCGGAACGACTGGAGGCCGTCGTAGGACAGGCCGTACTGCTCCGCGAGCGCCTCCGCCAGCGTCTCTTGAGTCACAAGGTCCCGTTCCAGCAGCAACGCCCGCAGGCGGCGCTGAGAGCCGGATGCCTCGGTCATGAGCACCGTGGCGTGTTCCTCTGTCAGCACCCCCCGCTTGATCAGGATGTCCGCCAGTGGGTATTGTCGAATCGCTGTCGGCATGGCTCTGGTTGCCCTCCGAGCGGGATACCGCTGCCTTTTATTGCTTCGCCGGTGAGACGATCGGGATGAATAGACGCTGTCCGGCCACGATCAGATCTCCCGCCAAGCCGTTGGCCTCCCGGATCTCCTCCACGGACATGCCGTATCGTGTCGCGAGCTGGCCCAGCGTGTCGCCGCGGACGACGCGAATCCCAAAGACCCTGTGTCCCGGCGCGCCAGGGGATCCCGCGGCGTCGTGACCTTGCAGCTGCTGAATCTGCATCGTCAGGGCGACGATCGTCGCCTCCAGCGCATCCACCTTCGCCTCGACGGGCTTGGCCGCGGGCCGGGCTTCGGCAACCTCGCGACTGACCGAGGCCGTGGCCAGCCCCGACTCCAAGATCTGGTTGGCCTCCGCCAGCTCGTCTCGCTCCCGGCGTAAGGCCTGCAAGGTCTGCCCGTGGTCCTCCATCGCGGCCTCTTGCTTCAGCTGGAGCTGATGCAGCTTGACTCGCTCCGCTTGCAACAACTGCAATTCGTGACGCTGCTGCTGCAGCACCGCTTCCTTCTTGGCCGCATCAATGCGGGCGGCGGCCATGTCCGCGCGCAGCGTCGCGAGCTGTGCCTGCGTGTCGCGAATCACCGCATCGGCGCGAGCACAGTCCTCCTTGGCCGAGGCGTCCGCAAGCGCGTTGCGATCCATGGCGCAGCCGCTCGCCAGTGCAAGCAGACAAAGAACGCATAGCGCAAAAGCAAGTGACGGCTTCATGATTCCTCCGAAACAGAGTTGCGTGCGGTAATGAAGCTCAGAAACGCGCATCTCCTCACTCCTCACTCTATCCGGCGCTACCAATGGTTGTATGGCGTTCCATCCAGCGCGACCAGGTCACTCCCGCTATGGACATCGAAGAGCCCGCTATTCTCATCATCCAGGATCTCCTGCCACGTATCCGTCGCCTTGGTGAAGGGATCGACCGGAATCTGACGCAAGTACTCCTTCTCGACCAACGACACGAGCGTGGGAGGGTACTCGCCCTGGTCGGCGCGGTACTGGTCGATGACATCGCGCATCGTGTAGAGGCTCTGCTTCAAGGCCGCCTCACGCGCTTTCAGGATTGAACGATGAAAGGACGGCTCGGCCAAGGTGGCCAGGATCCCGGCGATCGTGACCACGATCATCAGCTCGACGAGGGTAAAGCCGAACTCAGAGTCGGAGGACACGGGGCGAGGGGCACGAGGCGAGGGGCACAATTTCTCGAATGAGACACGCACGCGTGTTCGACGCGTTGATCGGCTTGTGTTCATCGCACTACCACAGCTCCGGGGCGGGCCGTCACCGAGATACGCCGTCCCTCGGGGCCGGCAACCTTCGTCGGCTCTATGACCACATGCGACGTGCCCGGCGATTTCGCGCGGAAGAACAGGCTCGCCAGTGTTCCGGTGACCGCCTGCGCGCCGGCCTGCCGCTGCAGCCGCAGCACGAGCCGACCAGAAGCCTGCGGCTCCGCCACGGCCGCGGCAGCCGGTCCCGACTCACCGGTGAGCACCTCTCCCGGGAGCGCGCGGACGAAGTCCACGAGTTGTGGATTGAACGAGACGGCGATTTCGGACTCCGCAAAGCTCCCGACCTGGTCTGCGGTGAGGTCGACCCGGAACTGCTGGCCCACGGTCGTCACCAAGCGGGCGGGGCGAATCGCCAGCACGCCCGCGCCGCCGGCCACGGTCTTCGGTGCCTGAGCGGAGGCCGTCTCCGTCGGTGGCGCGGACTCGCGCTCTCGCGGGACTTGTGGCTCTGGCGGGGTCAGCGCTTCGGCCGCGGGCGGGACGCGGGCGGCCTCCGGCGGGCGCTTCGAAGCCTCCGGCACGACCGATGGTGTCCCCGTCCCTGCCTCCCCTAACCTGGCATCCGTCGCGCCGGAGGGGGCTGCATCTGACGGCTTCGGGGGGTCGACGCGAGGGGCAACGGGCTCGGCCTCGCTCGCCCCGCCGGCAGCAGGCGCGAAGCTCGAGGACCCGCCACGATGCGAGATCATGGTGGGCTCCGGGGTAAACAACGGCGTCGTGGCGAATTGATCCTGCGTGCCCGACCAGAAGAGTTGGCCATTGAGACTCGGAACCTGGAGCGGCGCGACGATATGCGGCGTGATGGTGGCGACGATCTCGGTCTCGATGATGTCATCCTTGGTGGAGGTCAGCAGGTCGCCGATCAGGGGAATTTTGTCGACCCACAGCACCGACTGGCGGCTTCGTCGGTGTTCATCAGAAATCAACCCGGCGAGCACGACCGTCTCGCCGTCCCGGATGCGGAGGGTGGT
This sequence comes from Nitrospiraceae bacterium, assembly GCA_041629275.1. Classification (GTDB taxonomy): domain Bacteria; phylum Nitrospirota; class Nitrospiria; order Nitrospirales; family Nitrospiraceae; genus JBFGRM01. The sequence goes on along the minus strand of JBFKNO010000033.1, from coordinate 9,753 downwards.
CTCCGCCGTACGGGTGCCGAACCGAAATTGCTTGATCTCGGGACTGTCCTGAAGAATCACTTCATCTCCGAGGCGCGTGACTTCGATGGTGAGCTTCAGCGTCAGCTCCCCCATCAGATGCACGGTCGGTTCGACGGTGAGCTTGATCCCGGTATCCTTGAACTCGATCGAAGTCACCGTCGACGTGGTCGGCACGGCCCCGGTAGCCGCCTGGCCGGGCAGTACATTGGTCGTCGACAGCAGAATGGGCTGCTTATCCCCCACGTTGATGGTGGCTTTTTGCTTGTTCACCACGCGAAGTTTCGGCGAGGCGAGGGTTCTCGCGTCGGACTCCTGCTTGAAGAAGTCCACGAGGAGCGTCGCCGGGATCGTAAACAGATAGCTCGAGGTCCCGATGTTCGTCAGTTGCTGGAACGTGAATTGAGTCGGGGAGGTCGTGAGCTCGCCGCTAAACCCGGGCGGTCGTATGCCGCCGGCAGCCGACTTGGCGACATTGATGCCGTACGTCAAGCTCTTGGTGCGGTTGACCTCCAGCACCTCCACGTCCAGAACCACCTCCGGTTGACGGCGGTCGATCGCATGGATCACGCGTTCCGCCAGATGGAGCTTGGCCGGTTCGTCCCGCACCACCACGGCGTTGACATCCTCGTCCGCGTAGACACGTTTGCTCTCGAGCATGGCGCGCAGAAGATTGACCACGTTTTTGGCCTGGGCGTTGGACAAATAATACGTGCGGATCATGAGATCCTGGTATTGGGCCTGTTTCTGTTTGGTGTTGGGCGTGATCAAAATCGTGTCGTCCGCGACGCGATGCGCCAGCAGATTGTGCGTATTGAGGATCAGCTTCAGCGCGTCATCGTAGGGCATGTCCTTGAGGAAAATGGTCACGGGATCATCCCGCACGTCTTTGTCGAACACGACGTTGACGCCGGCCGTCCTCGCCAGGATCTCGAAGACCTCCCGGAGCTTGGCTTTCTGGAACCGCAGCGTGACAGGTTGCACGGACTCGGCAAGCGCCCGGGAGGCGCGTTGGCGGACCGTGATCTCGGTGATGCCGTCCAGCGCGACCGCCAGCGTGGGATCCAAGTGCACGGCCCGCTCGTACGCCACGAGGGAGTCATCGAGCCGCCCCATGTAGCTCAGCTCTTGGGCAGCAGCCAGCTGTTTGCGGGCCTCCTGCAGGCGAAGCGCATCCGCCAAGGCGGCATGGTGCTCGCGGCGAGACGGATCGTAGCCCACCGCCCACTCGAACTCATGCACGGCTTGCTCGATATGGCCGTGTTGAAGCGTCGTCTTGCCGAGGTCGTAATGGTTTGCGGCGGCCTTCTCCTTGGCATGGGTGAGCTTGGCCTGAATGTCGTCGTCGAACGGGCGCTCTTTCAGCGCTTCGCGGTACGCCGCGACCGCCGCATCCCATTTGCCCTCCTCGGCCAGGTCATTGCCCTGCCGGAGGTGCGATGTCGCGCATCCAACCACGAGCAGGCAGGCGGTGAGCAGCGCGAGCCCGCGAAGCGGTCTTGGGGAAAAAACTCTTAAGGATTCCATGGCGTTTCCGGGGATATTGCGTCGAACCCAAAGAAGAAGCAAGCCCCCCCGATCGGGGTGGGTGGGCGAAGTCAGCCCCGCGTCCGGGTTTCCTGCCATTGACTTGGCTTGGCAAAGAAGGTATGCACCTTGTCCCGGCCCCGCCGACACCCATTCGAGTGAGAAGCCGAGGCGCGACCATGCTGCCCGTCCCGCATCTCTGCATCGAGCCCGTCTCTGCGCAGGCCCTATTGCGGCAAGGGTTCTTCGTGCTCACCACGATCATCCTCTGCGGACCCTTCTGGAGTCTCGGGTCTCAGGCGCATGCCGCAGCCCTTTACCGATGCGCCGATGCGTCCGGGGCCAGCGTCTTTACCGATACGCCGGTGCAGCTTCAGGACTGCCGGGCGTTGGAATCCGAAGCGGGCGGATCCGTCGAGGTCGCCCCGGTGCGCCTCCCCACGCCAGCCCCGAGCACGCCGGCGTCGCCAGAATTCGGCCCCGACGAGCCGGATCGCGGAACGGCCGAGCACGAGGCGGGCCGGATCACGGTCCCGGTCCGACGCGTCGGGAACCTCCTCATCGTCACCACGAGGGTGAACGGCAGTCGGGACGCACACTTGATCCTGGACACGGGAGCGTCGCATACCATCCTGTCGCCGGACGTCGCGCACGACCTGGGCCTGCTCGGCGATCCGGCAAGCCACCTGGTCACGTTGAACACAGCCGGCGGCCCCGTGCAGGCGGAGATGGTGCGGGTGGAATCCATTCGGATCGCGGAGGCGGAGGTGCAGAATAGTCTCGCCGCGATCTACGCGCTGCCCGACAGCCCCCCCGGTATTGACGGCCTGCTCGGGCTCACATTCCTGAGGCAATTTCAGGTGACGCTGGATACGGCGAAGGGACTGTTGTACCTGCGCAAGCCGGGCAACTGATCGGCCATGTCGGCATCGGCTCGTCGCGCCTCGTGCCTCAGACCGGCGGGAGTCGTGTTGCTTGCGCTCTGGGCGCTTGTTCCCTCTGTTGCCAGGGCAACGCTCTATGAATGTCAGGACGCTTCGGGCGCGAGCATCTACACGGACAGCCCTGCGCAGTTGCGGGACTGCACCACCCTCAAGTCTGCCGGGTCGGACGGTTCCGGATCCGAAGTCTCCGTAGAGCCCCGCCGACCCGGCACGAGGAGGCCGCAACGGACTCAGTCAGCACCGGCGGGAGCCTCCACGCCCACCAAGGGGAGCTCCACACGCGCAGCAAGCGGGAGTCAACGACATGCCGAGCGAGAGACATTCACGCCAGCGCCTTCGCGTCGCGCAGGCCCGCAAGCCAAAGGTTTGGAGCCAAAGCCCTGTGCCGCCGCCGTCAACCCGCTCAACCCGCTGCTCACCGTACCCTGCCCGCCCGCGGACAGGCCCAAGTAGCGGCGTGCTCTCAGAAAACACCGTTGACAGCGAGCTGCCGAGCCTATAAGAAAGGGTGGGCAGCAACATGCCGCCGTGCGCCCGTAGCTCAATTGGATAGAGCACCAGACTACGGATCTGGGGGTTGGGGGTTCAAATCCCTCCGGGCGCGCCACCTCATCTCCTCTGCTTCCGCTCACCTGCTTCTGCGCCCTCGACCGACTCTCGAGGCCTCCCCGCACTTCCCGGCCCTGCTGTCTTCGTTGAAGCCTTGACCAATTTGCGCAGCCCTCGTCTCCCGGCAAGAGCGGAAACGACTTTCCCTCAGGGCATCACTGGCTTTGCGATGAGCTGTTGACAGACTGTGCACGACGTACACACCAAGGGCTCAAATGTGTAAACTTCGTTAGCGCTTATCGAAACACGTAAACGATTGCTTACGACTATATTTCAATAACTTATATTGATCGTGCCTTGCATTCTCCTTAACACAGGGCGCGGCACAAGCATTGCTCTAATACTGGGCAGGACATCAGGAGGAGGCAGACAGCACGAAAGGAGCACGGCCATGATACTCGAGCTGATGACATGGGGGATCGTCACCGTCGTGGCCTTATTGACGACTTTTCACTTTATCTGGGGGGAACGCAGGAGCTGACTCATGCGCCCTCGTGACGCAGCGCGGCACCGATGGCCGCATCAGCGAAGCGGCGCGCGCGAGCTGGCCTGTGCGTGGACAGAAAAGTCAGGTGTCCGATGCGGTTTGCCTGCACGATAGTCAACGAGGCGCACGACGGCCTCGACAGATGAGCGGGTGCAGCATCCGTCCCTCCTGCCGCCCTTCTTCGGTCTCTTCCCTCCCAAGATCCAGAAAAGCAACACCGTGCCTTCTACTTAGACCGCAGGGCATTGGTCACCGCCAAGGCCAGGGCAGACGCGGGTGAGGTTTTCCTCAGCACCCCCTTGCGGACCAGCTCGGGCCCCGGGAGGCCAACAGCGACGGCAGCAACCATCACTGCTCTCATGCAGCCGGTCACGTCTGATCAAGGCGTCGGATGGGTATTTCTTGCGCGAAGTGGTCTCCCCTCACAGCAGAGGGGCTTCACAGGGTCGGGCTTGCGTCATCACCTGACACAAGGACGGACTCAGAAGGGGGCGGGACAGGAGCTGAGGCATCGCGATCGGGCCGGTTGAGCCGTGACGGCCGCCTTGCAAGGAAGGATCAGTCTGTGACCTACAGCATGAACCGGAGACCCACCACAAACCCGCCATGGAGGGAGGAAGGCAGCGCGCGGACCCAACGCACGTCTGCCAGGGTCGGCGTCTGCGCGGCAGCGACCGGCATGGGCACCCAAATTCGCAAGACTTTGCCCTCCTCCAGGCATTGAGCGGTCAGCATACACAAGCCCGTGCTGCTCACGTTGATGGAGAGCCCCACGTCCTGCTCGGGTGCGGGGTATCCTGGAGGATCCATTTCCTCAAGATGCTGGCTGAGCGCGAAGTGGATGAGCCGCATCAGGGGATAACGATCCGCGCGCCGTGGCTCCTCAGGCCACCCGCTCAGCTCTGTCCAGCTAGGAAAAGGAAGAGCCACCCAGCGTCTCGCTACCCCGCCACGATCTCGCGATGTCCCCGTCGTACATTCACTCCCCGAAAAGATCTCATACCAATACGCGAAACGCTTGGGCGCAGCAATCCCACGAACTAGGGAGCCCCACGATCGAGGGGGATTGCGTTTTGCCACGACTTTGGTCATCTTTCGCAGCGGGCTCCGTCTTGCGGAGGTGTAGCGCAGTCGCGACGGGCACGCTGTGACATGCTTCACACCCTATGGTGCCCGGCCCCCCAGGACCTGAGCGAAGAGCCGAACGGCGGGGAGATCCCCGCGGCTTCCCCTCTCGACACCATCCTGTCCCCGACGCCAAAGCTTCGTCCCCCGCAAGCGGCGCTGCCCGGTGGACATGGTGCCTTGGGCGGCAGAATAGTCTCGACCGCGCTTGGAGCCGCATGATTGACGACAGGTGCTGGAGGTTGCCACGGAAGGGAAGGGGGTGTGCCATGAAGAATGAGCGCATTGGATGCCACCGCATCAAGAAATGCGCGCTGTTGCTTGGCGCGCTACTGGTGATAGTCTGGCCAACCAGTGATCTGTCAGCACAAGCTGTCTCGGCGGAGGGGCTCTGGAAAACGATCAGCGATCGCACCGGCAAAGCCACCTCGATCGTCAAGATCTGGATCGAGAACGACAAGCTCTTCGGCAAGGTCGACCGGCTCTTTCGCAAGCCGGGCCAGGACCCAAATCCCATCTGCACGAAATGCTCGGGCGCCAGGAAAGATCAGCCGATCAAGGGCCTGACAATACTCTGGGAGCTGACCCGAGACGAGGATGAGTGGAACGGAGGCTACATCCTCGATCCCGACAACGGTGAAACCTACCGATGCATCGTCAAGGTTGGAGAAAATGGCGATCAGCTCCACGTGCGAGGCTACATCGGCTTCAGCCTCTTCGGCCGCACGCAAGTCTGGCATCGCGTGAATGAAACGCATGGCAGGTCGGAGGAGGCGAACACAGCCGATGCGGTAAGAGGAGAAAGGTAAACGGAACAACGCGAAAGCGGGGAAGCAGGAGGGGGCTTTCCCCCTGTCATGCCCGCGAAAGCGGGCATCCGGTCGTTCGACGAATGAGTGGATGCTTGCGTCCGCCGAAATGACGGTAAAGGAAACGGCAAGATGCGAAGGGTGAGGCACAAGTGAAAACATTGAGCATGCTCGCGGCCATGTTCGCCTTCCTCGTCGTCTGGAGCGGGCCCGCGCAGGCCCAGCAGGCGCCAAAGGAAGAGCTCAACGCCCTCCGGTCCGAGATCGAGGCCCTGAAAGAAGACCAGGCAAGGATCCGCCGAGAGCTCAAAGAGATCAAGGCCATCGTCCAAGGCCGGGCGAGCGCTCGCCAGAACCCTTCCGGCCCCGTCCGGGTATCCGTCGACGGCGACCCTTACAAAGGCTCCCCCACGGCCCCCATCACGATCGTGGAATTTTCCGACTATCAGTGTCCGTACTGCGCACGCCACGTCCGAGAGACCCTGCCAGAGCTCGAGCAGCAGTACATCGAGACCGGCAAGGTGAAATACGTCTTTCGCGACTTTCCCCTGTCATCGATCCACGCCCATGCCTTCAAGGCCGCCGAGGCGGCGAGTTGCGCCGGCGAACAGGGCAGGTATTGGGAGATGCACGATCACCTCTTCACCAACCGCAAGGCCTTATCGCAAGAGAACCTGGCCCACCACGCACAGACTGTCGGCCTGAACGCAGGTCTATTCACAGAACGCCTCAACAGCGGACGAACGGCACCGGAGATTCGCAAAGATCTCATGGCGGGACAGAAGGCCGGCGTGCGGGGCACACCCACCTTTTTTATCGGGCGAACGGTTCCCGGCTCTTCGTCGATCACGGCGCTCGTGATGCTGCGCGGGGCAAAGCCTTATGAGCAGTTTCAGCAGACGGTGGAGGCGATCCTCAAGGGGCAGGAACACGAGCAGCGACTTGCACCACCTGAGCCAAGGCCATGAGATCCAGCGAGGTTGTGGCTATACAGCGATGAGTTCCTAACTCTGTGACACACCCGTGGAGCGTGCTGCGCTCTATATTCAGGGCCCCGAGCCGGATGAGCCGCATGAAGCAAATGGAAGCCTGCCGCCGTAATAGTACCAGTACATCGAGAACCAATCCTCAGACGCCAGCTTCCACGGCCAAACCTCCAGCCGGGTGATCGCGAGGACCGGATAGGCCTGGCCGTTCTCTCTATCTCTATCTGGCATGAAGCCAGCCCCGGTGACGGTGCCCACGACGCTGATCAATGATGCGGTCATGACCGTCTCCACGTCCGGCGCTCGCTCCGCCACGGCCAGAAAGGAGCCTTCAGAAGTCGTTCGGTCCCACCACGGAGCCTCCGATCCATACAAGGGAAGCTGGCGCACCTTGAGCCACGTGCTGCCGTCGATCTGTGCCTTGGAAACGACCTCGCCGCCGAGCAGAATTTGTCGCCCGATATGGGAATCGGGCGCGTTTCTCAATTCGGTGAAATCGACATCGTGGTCGATCTCGCCCCACAGCTGCGCCGGAATGTAGCTGGGAGGCGCGCAAGACGCCAGGGCGATGACGACAACCGGGAGGCGACTCGAGAGGGCTTTGCCCCAGTGGAGTATTTTGAGAACCGTCTTGAGCCCCGTCAGCAAGTCAGCAGGGCGCGATCAGGCTCGAAAACGTCTCAACGGCTCAGGAGGGCGTGTCGGATCCTTGCGCGATCGATTGTGTGACAAAGACGTGCCAGACCCAGGGCGCCTCGAGGCTCCGACGCCATGCCTGCTTTGCCTTGTCCTCGTCTGAAGCCCAGACCGCCGCACCGTAGACACCCCCGCCCAGAGCAAATACGAGCCTGCCAGCGAAGTATACCGGCTGGACGATCAATGTCGACGCCCGGAGAATTCGCTCGGACGTGGTGTCGCTCTCAGCCCCATCCGCTCCCATGGACTCACTTTCCTGGGCCCAGGCAGGACTGCTCAAACACAACACGGCGACGACCACACTCATAGCCGCACAGCGTCTCACGCCTCGACCAACTGCTGCCCTCCAGGGTCCGCCCCCATCACCCGCAGGTATCCTGCTCATCTCATGCCCTCTGGCCAGCCACCGCTGAGTCGTGGACGATTTCCGCTCTGTCATAATGGTCCCATGCTCCCTGCCCCACTGAGCCCTCAGGCCGACACCTCCAACACACTCGTAATCGCGGGAGCCGGCGCGTCACGCCGTGACCGCGACGAGCCTTGCACATCTGGCGCCCGCTTCATGGGGCCTCACTCGGGGAGCCCTCCGAGATGGCCTCACTGCAGGTAGACAGCAATATCGAAGCCGACATACCGAGACTTGAACACGTTGTTGTCTCCGGCGAATCGCTCACGGTACGTCACACTGAAGTTGATCGGCACCGGAAATTTATTGTCGACGACCAACGGAATCGTCGTGTAAGTGAGGGTGAGTTTGTATGCTTGGATCTGCTTGGCACTATTGATTTCCAAGAGCTCGACGGGGACCCCGGCCGGTCCGGAGTAATCAGTCTTCGTAAAGTAATCGTACCGGTATAAGGGCGTAAACACGAGCCCCCTGGGCCAGAGGCCGATGGTCGTCGATACTTCGGCCCGGACGAGATCGCCGAGATCCCTGTCGACTTCGACCAAAGTCGAACAGACAGGATTACTCACCGGGCAGACCCTGAGCTTTTCCTGGTCGGGGAGCACGAGGTCATACTGAAAGTGAGTCGTGAAAAAGAAATCTCCCGGAAGGGGAAAGCCCAAGCGGCTGGAGAGCGACGGCTGCCGCTGCCAGATCCAGTCCTGTTGCAGTTGAGCAATGAGGGCCCAGGCTCCGTCCCCCAAGCCGTAGTCGACGAGATTGTTCGGGTCGTCCGTTTCACCCGTGGGCGCTCTGACCGCGCCGGTAAAGGCCGCGCGAAAATTGTTGGACCTGTAGTATTGATACCGCCCGCCAATCTCGAGATCACCCACCCCGCTCTCTTGCCAATCAGAAATCGGTTGAAATCCCTGCGCAACCAGGATTTTGTTCAGGTCGGTCACGGTGATCGGAGTGGTACCGGGAGCTGCGAGCGGCGCGAGGCCGAACGGATTCGCCGCTGTCACCGCGCCGGCGTTGAGGCCAAAGTTCGCCCCAGCCGTGTTTATGGAGGTGTTGACATCCGCTCGAGCGCTCCAGAAATAACGAATCCGAGCACCTAGCGTGAGTCTATCTGTCAAGCCGTAGGCCAGAAGAAACCTCGTGTCCTCCTGGTTGACCTCGATATCAACTTGGCTGTTTCCGAGATTCGCCCCCGCAGGCAGTCCGAAGAGAGGACTCACAAGGGGACGGCTCAGTTGAGCGCCGAGCGGCTCCGTATCCCCGTTGGTGTTGAACCGCGACGTCACGGGAAGGAAGAACCTATTTTCAGCCTGAAACAGGAAGACACCCTCCGGCAGCACGGTTGCGTTATCGGCAACCGAGACGCCAGGCAGAAACGGCAACATCAAGAACGCGGCGAAGCCCGCGACGAGCAGCTTTCTGGCGAGCGTTGAAGAGCCCATAGCCTAAGACCTCGGCTTGAGGATTTTTGGCACGACTCGCTTGTTCGCTTTCGGACTCGGCGGGATCTCGTATCCCGCTCTGCCCCGCCCTGGAGCGCCAAGGCCGAACAGTCGTGGCGCCTGTCAACCACCTCTTCCATGGAACCCGCCGAAGCCCTTCGGCAGGCTCAGAGGACAGAGGCTCCTGCTCATGCGCTTTCTCCACGGGCAGACCACGGACCCAAGCCCAGCCAAGATCGGCATGCGTCCAGGTCGCACGCTTCTACCGCAAGCCGACAGAAATAACAATTCCCCCAAATTAGGGATATCCCTATAGGTGAAACCCTTTGGGGTCTCAACCCGGCAATGTCGCCCCTCGCGGATCGGACGGGCGCCGGGCCAACCGTGGCAAGGTCACACCCTTGGCACTCAAGGCTAAGACGACGCTGGACTTGGCGTTGAAGCGACCCCACCGAGGGCGAAGGGAAGGGACGGATGGTTATTCGGCGTTGGTGGGGACGGGGCTGGTACGCCCCAGCACGCAGTATGCACTGATTTTTTCCGCTTTTCCCTTGAGGGCCATCTCGCCCACCGGCTGAGTGGCGAAGTCGCCACCCAGGTACCGTAGCGTCGGCTCGCCGACCAGGATCCGGCACGGGGACTCGGCCAGATGAGGCAGGACAAGGTCCTTATCGAAGCTTTCCAGGCGAGAGGCGGTGTTGACC
>JBFKNO010000032.1:0-15515 GCA_041629275.1 Nitrospiraceae bacterium | reverse complement strand
GCAGTATAGACGGGAGGACGCCTGGGCTCCCGCCGCGACGCGTGGATCACATGACCGGCGTTCAAGAACAACGTCGCCTTGAAGAGCCCGTGGGCGACCAAGTGGAAAATGGCCAGGCCGAACGCGCCCAGGCCACATTCCATGATCATGTAACCCATTTGGGCCATGGTCGAAAAGCCCAATGTCTTCTTGATGTCGTTTTGGGTGAGCATCATGCTGCCGCCCAACAGGACCGTGAGCGCCCCGATCACGAACACGACGTGCAGGGTGGTGGAGGACATCCCGTAGAGCGGGGCGAGACGGTTCACAAGGAAGCCCCCGGCATTGACGATCCCGGCATGCATGAGGGCGGAGACCGGCGTCGGCGTATCCATGGTATCCGGCAGCCAGACGTGCAGCGGAAACTGAGCGGACTTGGCCATCGCGCCGACGAAGAGCAGGAGAGTGATCACGGTGACGGCGCTGACCGTCGGCTCCCCGCCGGGCCAGAGGGGCACCATCGCGGAGGCCTCTGTCGCTCGCGCGAAGAGGTCGGGAAACTCCAGGGTGCCATACAGGCGATAAGCGATCATCATGCCGGCGAGAAAGGCCGCGTCCCCGAGCCGGTGCACGAAGAACGTTTTGAAGGCAGCCTGCGCGGCGGGGGGATGGGTGTAGTTGTAGACCAGCAGCAGGTACAGCAGCCAGCTCATGAGCTGCCAGCACACGAAGAGCATGAAGAGGTTCGTGCTCGAGACCATGCACAGGAGGACGAAGGTCATCAGGCTCAACAAGGTGAAGAACCTGGCATACCCGCGCTCCCCTTGGAAATACTGGATGGAGTAGAGATGAATGATCGTGCTCACCGCGGTGATGAGCGCCATCATCACAGCGCTGAGCCGATCGACGAACAGACCGTACCCAAACCATTCCTTGAACGTTAACGAGGGGGGGAGCAGGGTGAGGTGGATAGGTCCCTCCAGGCTGACGACGTAGAGCGTCCAGAGGGAGAGGAAAAACGACACGATCACCGCCGGAGCGGCGACCACGTAGCTACGCTCACCCAGGCTCCTGCCGAAGAGGCCAATCAGCACACCCGCTCCCAGCGGCAACAGCGGGATGAGGATCGTGAGGGACGTGGTCATCGAGGGACCTTTTTCGAAGGCCGGGCACGATCGTGCGTGTCCGCGGGCCCATCAGGTATCGCTCACGGAGAAGCCGACGCCGGAGGCTGTGGGTCACCCCGGATCGCTCGACTGCCCTGGTTGTGTGTTGCTGGATGGCCGCTAGTATAGACGTGACACCGTTGACTGGTCTACTGGCTCGCTGAGCGACCCCTCACGAGCCACTGCACAGAGCTTCGAGGGGATGCGGCTCGGGCCGCCTCAGTAGGCCTTGCTGTAGCCGGGGACCCCGTCGTAGTTCCAGAGCTTCTGGGCCGCCGACCACCACCATTTCTCACTGAGGGTGTCGAGGAAGGCATTGACATCCGCATCCTTAAGATTTCGGGTCGACATGAAACGACAGCGGTACCAGTTCACCAGGAGTAGGTCCGGGCTCACAAATCCCGGCCACACTTTCGTTCCACGATTGGAGATGAACTCACATTTGAACGGCCCGATCTCCTCGAAATGCGGGATCCCGTCTTCCGTGATGACATAGACGTCCACGCCGACGAGTTTGATATCTTTCTTTCGTCTTGGATGCACGGTCCTCGATTGCGTCATAGTCGCCATCGCTTACCCCTTTCTGCCTCGCCAGCGATAGAAAATTTAGTTGGCTCCCTACCTGATTCACCACGTGAATGTTCGCCTCACGCGACTCACCGCGGGCACCGGCCGATCTATCCGGTTGCCGAGAATCACGGGGTCGACAATCGCGCCGCACTGCACACAGCGCCAGCCCACGAACTCCATGGGTTCTCCCAGGACGTCAACGAAGCGATCCTGCACCATCATCCCTTGACAACGTCGACACTTCACACGGACCTCTTTCTCAGGCCGCCTTCTGGTGCATCCTGTCGACGATGGCCTGCGCGTATTCGTCGGTTTTGGCGGTCCCCCCCACGTCGTAGGTCACCTGTTTGCCTTCCTCCCGTACCGACCACATCGCCCGCTCGATCCGCTCGGCGGCCTCGGTTTCCTTCAGCCACCGTAACATCATGATGCCCGAGATCAGGACAGCCGACGGGTTCACTTTCTTCTGCCCCGCGTATTTGGGCGCCGAGCCATGCACGGCCTCGAAGATGGCGCAGCCGTCGCCGATGTTGGCCCCCGGCGCGAAGCCCAGGCCGCCCACGAGGCCGGCGCACATATCTGTCAGAATGTCTCCGTACAGATTGGGGAGCACCAGGCAGTCGAACTGTCCGGGATTTCTCACCAGCTGCATCGCACAGTTATCGACGATGATGTCCCCCGTTTCGATCTCAGGATAGTGCTTGGCCGCGTCCCGGAAGGCTTCCAGGAAGAGGCCATCCGTCATCTTCATGATATTGGCCTTGTGCACGCAGAAGACCTTCTTGCGACCGTGCTCTCGGGCCCATTTGAAGGCAAAATCGGCGATGCGGTAGGATCCCGGCCAGGTGATGACCTTCAGACACTGGGCCACCTCGTCCGACACCATGTGCTCGATGGCTGCATAGGAGTCTTCCGTGTTCTCCCGAAAGTTGATGATGTCGATCTTGTCCCACGGCCGTTTGAGCACCGGGATCAGCTTCGCCGGTCGCACATTGGCATAGAGATCGAACACCTTTCGAAGCGTCACGTTGGCGCTCTTGTGCCCGGTTCCGATCGGCGTGGTTGTCGGGCCTTTCAGCGCGATCTTGTTCTTGGCGATGTTCTGGATTGTTTTGTCCGGCAGCAGCGTCCCGTGCTTCTCCAGGCAGTCGAGGCCGATCTCTTCATACTCCCACTTGATGCTGACCCCGCTCGCATCGATCACCATCCGGACCGCGTCGCAAATCTCCGGGCCGGTCCCCTCCCCGGGCAACATCGTCACCACATGCTGTGCCATCGCGTGCTTCCCTTTCGCGGCTTGACGTTTCCCAGCGATCCGTCGTCGCTCTGACTCGCCTTCGTATCCCCGCGAGCCGGATCGCACGATGAGGGCGCAGTTATACGGGATGGGAAGCAGTGAGAACAAATAGATATTTAGTCATTGACACATCGGAAATATCGATGTAAAGGATTTCCATGGACTGGTTGAACTACCACCATTTGCTCTACTTCTGGACGGTCGCCAAGGAGGGCAGTGTGAGCCGCGCCTGCCAGAAACTGTCACTGGCTCAGCCCACCATCAGCGGCCAGATCAGGGCGCTCGAACGTGCGCTCGGGGAAAAGCTATTCGCCAAGCAGGGCCGGCATCTGGTGCTGACCGAGATCGGACAGGTGGTGTTCCGGTACGCCCAGGAGATTTTCACCCTGGGGCAGGATCTGGTCAACACGCTCAAGGGTCAACATCCGGGTCGCCCGGTTAAATTTGTCGTCGGCATCGCCGACGTGGTGCCCAAACTCATTGCCTATCGCCTCCTCAAAGCTGCCATAGAGCTTCCGAATCCGGTCCAAATCATCTGCTGGGAGGGCAAGCTCGACCGTCTGTTGGCAGAGCTTGCCGTGCATGGCCTGGACCTCGTGCTGGCCGACACCCCGGTGCCACCAACCATCCGGGTCCAGGCCTTCAACCACCTCCTTGGCGAATCAGGCGTGTCGCTGTTCGCGGAGCCCAAGCTGGCGCGCGCACATGGCCGTGGCTTCCCCCAGCTCCTGGACGGCGCGCCGTTCCTTCTTCCTACCAGCAACGCCACGCTGCGACAGGCGCTTGATGACTGGTTCGCAGCTCGCAAGCTTCACCCCTCCATCATCGGGGAGTTCGAAGACAGCGCGACGATGAAAGCTTTCGGCCAGGCCGGCATTGGGATCTTTCCGGGCCCTACGGCCGTGGAAAAGGAGATTATCCGGCAATACCGCGTCCACGTCGTGGGAAGGATCCCCGCGATCAGGCATCGCTTCTACGCCATCACGGTCGAGCGGCGGCTCAAGCACCCAGCGGTTCTCGCCATCTCGGAGTCTGCCCGTTCCCGGGTCCTTACCCAGCGATCAAGCTGAGTGCCACCATAGCCACCGGAGCTTTGTATCGCCCCGGTGACTGTCCTCATCATCCCTCTTATAGCATCTGTCGGAACGAGGTCAGTCACCGCCTTTCCTAATCAAGGCTTGGGCTTATCCCCGGGTCGACTGTCAGGGAAGCAAAGACCCTGCGTTGCCCTTGAGGGCCTATGGGGCGTAAGTCCAATAACTCCTTGCTGCGCAGAGGGGACGTTTGCTATACGTACTGGGTGTCTGAATGTGGCAAATCCGGCGCCATCAGCCGTGATCGGTCTGAGAGGTGGAGCCTGGATGCCCAAGTCTTTTGAGCCTGGCAGGTAGGGTGGAAGGCCCCCTTGTTCGGAGCGGCTGTCCACAGTACAAGCCAACCGGAACGCTCGAATCTTGTTCGAGGAATCCGGTTGGCTTTTTTTTTCCCCCTTGGGGGCTCCTTGCAACTCGGGAGCAGGGGTGACGTGCCTGAACCGCTCGTCCGAATATGAGGGGGAGAGGCAGGGTCTTGAGCGTTGACCTGACAGCAGCGACGGCAGCGGCGCAGGATCGCGGTGAATTCTGCTCCGACGGATCGCTCACTGAGCCCGAGCGTCAGCGTTTGCGGACCACGGTCAACGTGGCAGCGGAAGCGATCCCGCTGAACTGGCCGATGCGGACGTTCATCTCGCGCAGCTCTTTGATGGGGTTCGAGCATCTTCCCTTCGAGGAGGCCGTCCCCCGGGCCAAGGAGCTGTTCGGAGGCGAAGGGTACCTGTCCGTCCAGGACTATCGGGCCGCCTACGCGGCGGGACGCATCACGCAGGTCGATCTCCGGCAGGCCTTGCGCGCCTCCGACCCCGCCCTGCGGTCCCTGAGCTCCATCCGCGTCCAACACCGCACGATCGAGCCGGAACAGGTCCTCCTGCTCCACCTCGTCCACGGGATCGACCCGCTGCCGCCTCAGTCCATGTCCTGGATCATCGGGCACGAGCGCGCGACCCGCCGTCTGCGCCCGGACATCCCGGAATCCACTTCCCGGCACCTGCTGTCCCAGGCGGTCGAACGTATCCGGAACGCCCAGGAGAGCGTCGGACGATCAGGGACCATTGCCGAGTGGGTGCTGCGGGTCGCGATGATCGATCTGCCGGCGATGATTCTGGATTCGATTGGCCGGCAGGGTCAGGGTGAGCGGGCAGACACCAAGCCCGGTCCGACGGCCGAGCAAGTCAACCGATTGGTTCGCGCGCTGGGACTGCCGGCGAGCCGGAGGGGCGGCTACGTCGCCTGCGTGGATCGACAGTACCAGGCTCTCGGGGCATCTCATCCCGCACGCCGCTGCGCGGCCCTCGAGTTCGCCGCGCTCTGGATGGAGCACGAGCGACACTTTCTGAGCGGGGAGGCCTTGCAGCACTTCGGCCTCAGCGGCCGGTTCGGGCCCGTGAGCCGGGAGGTCGAGGGGAATCCACAGGCCTATTACGTCCAATCCCTCTGGTACGCGGCCAAGCAGGTGCTGGAGCTTCCCGATCGGAGCGCGGCGCCGGACGCGGCCTCCGCCCGCGCCGGGGGCAACGAGCAGCCAATCGAGGGCGACGGGGAGCTGGGCCAACGCGGCGGCCGGCTCACCGCGTCCGAGCTCCTCGACCGGTCAACCGGCTCCCAGGTGGTGGCCCTCCTCAACGACCAGCTCGTCAAGTGGGTCGCGGCCTTCACCGACGAGGGGATGGCGGACTGGTCCATGCCGTTTCGCGGCGGCGGATTGTATGCGGCCTGGCGAGAGGTCGCGCCGCATGATGTCGCCCTGTGGACCCTGGGTATCTCGGCCGCGGCTCGAAAGATCCGGTCGCTCCCACACCGCCCGGAGGACGCGCTGTTCTCGCTGCTCCGACGTCTCGGAGTCCCCGACGAGCATTGGCAGGACTACCTGCGCCGTCATCTGGCGGCCTTGCCGGGGTGGGCCGGGTATATCCGGTGGAGAGGACAGAATCACGACTACCCCGAACAGGCCCGGCACCCGATCGATCCGGTCGACTATTTAGCGGTCCGGCTCTTTTACGAGGTCGAGCTGGCGGCGCGGACCTGGCGGCAGACACCGGGCTGGACCGACCGAGACGTGCCTCTCCTGCAGGCCCTCGAGCCGCTTTCGACCCGACCCCCGGCCCAATCAGGGGCACAGACGATTCAAGAGGACGACCGGACCGCATGGACCTGCCGGCATACGTGGCGATTGTTTCAGCTGGCCCAGCTTCTCGAAATGACACCCGAGGATCTGCGGCAGCTTTCTCGCGAGGAGGCGTGGACCGTCCTCGCCTGGCTCGATCGGTTCTCCCCCGAGGCGATTCGGCGGGTGTGGCACGAGGCCTACGAGGGCCACTACCGAGCGGATCTCCTCGGCAAGCTGGCCGGTGGACCCGCTCCCCAGGACGCCGCCTCGACCACGCGACCACGGCCCCGCGGCCAGGCTGTCTTTTGCATCGACGTGCGCTCCGAGCCGTTCCGGCGGCACCTGGAAGCGCAGGGCGGGTACGAGACGATCGGGTTCGCCGGTTTCTTCGCCATGCCGCTGTGCTATCGCCCGCTCGGGCAAGACGGAGACCTCCTTTTGTGTCCGGTCTTGATCAAACCGAAACACCTCGTGACGGAAGGCCCCCGCTTGGGGCAGGACAGCCGGATGCAAGCCCGCCTGATCGGGGATCGCTGGCGTCAAGCCGGTGAGCACCTGGTGCATGACCTGAAGGCGAGCCCGCTGCCTTCACACCAGACGATCGACTTGCTGGGGGCACTCTTCGGATTGTCGCTGGCGGGCAAGACCCTCGCGGTCGACACGTCCCGCCGCCTGCGCCAGTGGCTGCGACGCTGGCTCCGGCCGCCGGTCCCGACACGGATTCCGATCGAAAAATTCTCGGAGGAGCAGGGCGACGCCATCGTGGCGGTCGGGGAGCGCGCGCTGATCGCCGAGGTGTTTCAGAGGCGTTTCGCACGCGAGCTCCGGGACCGGGCCCTCTCGCCCGCCGTGGTCGAAGAATTCCGGCTCGCCGCGATCAGGCCCCAGCTGCGGGGCGTCGCGCATCACCCCGCGCCGACGAGAGCCACGGAGGCCTCCGCACGGCTCGGGCTGTCCGTCGAAGAGGAGCAGGCCTTCCTGCGCGAGCTCCGCGTCGACTATGGGATCAACGCGTCCACCCGCCAGGCCCAGCTCGACCGCCTGTCGGCGCGAGGGTTTACACCAAAGGAGCAGGCGTCCATGGTGGAGACCGCGCTGCGCCTCATGAGCCTGACCGCCAACTTCGCCCGGGTCGTGCTGATCTGCGGCCATGGCAGCACGACGGAGAACAACCCCTATGCCTCGGCCCTCGATTGCGGAGCCTGCGGGGGCAACCACGGCGGGCCGAACGCCCGAGTCCTCGCGAGCATGGCGAACAAGGCGGAAGTGCGCGCCGGGCTGCGGAGCCGTGGCATCGACATTCCCGACGACACGCGGTTCCTGGCTGGCGAGCACGACACCACCTCCGATCGCGTGACCGTGTTCGACGTCGAGGAGCTGCCCGAGACCCACCGGCCGGATTGGCTGCAGTTGCAGTGGGACCTGGAAGCGGCCGGCCTCCAAAACGCTCGGGAACGGTGCCGCCGCCTGCCCGGCGCGCCCCGACGTGGGCCGCTTCGGGCAACCGCGCGCCACGTGCGGCGGCGCTGCGCGGACTGGGCCCAGGTCCGGCCGGAATGGGGCCTGTCGAACAACGCCGCGTTCATCATCGGCCGTCGTGCCTTGACGCATCATCTGAACCTCGAAGGACGGACCTTCCTGCATAACTACGACGCCGCCCTGGACGGGACCGGCAAGGTCTTGGAAACCATCATGACCGCGCCGCTCGTGGTCGCGGAATGGATCAACTTGCAGTACTATTTCTCCGCCGTCGACCCCTGGGTCTATGGGAGCGGCACGAAGGTCCTCCACAACGTGGTGGGAGGCATGGGCATCATGCTCGGACGGCACAGCGACCTGCAGACGGGGCTCCCTCTCCAGACCGTCAACGACGGACCACGGCACTACCACGAGCCCCAACGCCTCCTGGCCGTCATCGAAGCCGGGCAGGATCGCCTGTCCGGCATCATCGCCCGGCATCAAGTCCTGCAGCAATTCTTCAACCATCGCTGGGTCCACCTCGTGGGCCTGGATCCGTTGACGGGGACGCTCGCCCTGTACCAGCCCGGGGGGAGCTGGACTCCCCTGAGCCCATCGGCGCGGGAAGGGAGCCGGCCATGACGGGGACCCTCCGCCGGTTTTTCCTCAAGACGACGGCCTTCTTCGTGATCTGGCTCTTCGTGTCCGGACAGATCACGCTCTACTATGTGGTCCTCGGCCTCTGTTGCTCCGCCGCGGTCGCCTGGGTGGATATCCGCCGCTCCGCGGCGCCGCGACACGTGTTTCCCTGGGCGCGATTCGCGTGGTATCTCCCCTGGCTGGCCTGGCGGGTCGTCCTGAGCGCGTGGCACGTGACGCGCCTCATCCTGTCCCCCACCCTTCCGATCGACCCGCAGATGATCCGGTACTCGACACGCCTCAGGGACCACGCCGCCCTGACCCTGCTCGGCAACTCCATCACCTTGACCCCGGGCACGGTCACGGTCGAGATCACGCCGCGGGAGCTGGTGGTGCACGCCATTGACGGGCCGTCCGCCACCGATTTGACCAGCCTGGCGCTGGAGGGCCGGGTGGCCCGGGTCTTCGCCACGAGGGAGGGGAATCATCGGTGATGCCGGACTTCTTTCACGCGACGCTGATTGTGCTGACGATCCTGATCGTCGTCTACCTCTATCGGGTCGTCCGGGGCCCCACCGTCTTCGACCGCCTGCTCGGGTTGAACGGGATCTCAACGAAAGCCATCGTGCTTCTGGTCGTCATCGGGACGATCTACGAACGGCTCGACATGTTCGTCGACATCTCGACGGGCTACGCCCTGCTCAACCTGGTCACCGCCCTGGCGGTCGCAAAGTATCTGGAGCACAAGGAGATCGCGCGATGATCTGGATCTCGACCGCCTGTATCACGGTCGGGCTGTTCTTCCTGGTGGTCGCGGCCATCGGCATGGTCCGCATGCCGGACGTGTTCTCGCGGTCCCACGCGCTCGCGCTCACCGACACGCTGGGCGCCTCGCTGGTCCTGATCGGATTGGCGCTGCACCAAGGCTTCACGCTCACCGCCGGGAAAACGCTCGTGGTCCTCGCCCTCCTGCTTCTGCTGAACCCGGTCATCTCCCACGCCACGCTCCGGGCAGCCCTGCGAGCGGGGCTCACGCCGTGGAAGAGGGGGGCCTGATGGATTTTCTGGGCAACATCCCGCTCCTGGTGCTCCTGCTCATGACCGGGGCCGGAGCGATTCTGGTCAAGGATCTGATCGGTGCCGTCTTGATCCTGGGTTCCTACAGCTTCTTTCTCGCTTTGGCCTGGGCCTGGCTGGGCGCGGTCGACGTGGCCTTCACGGAGGCCGTCGTCGGAGCGGGTCTCTCGACCGTCTTTTTCCTGCTGACCCTGTTCCACACGACGCCGGAGGAGCTGACCGGGCGGGAGGCGCGGCCCCCCTGGCAGGCGCTCGTCGGGCTCGGACTGCTGGGGAGCTTGCTGCTCTACGGCGCGACGGATCTGCCTGCGCTGGGCGATCCGATGTCGCCACCCAACGCGCACATCTCGCCGGCGTACATTGAGCGAAGCGTCGCCGACGCGCAGACCCCCAACATGGTCACCGCCGTGCTGATGGACTACCGCGCCCTGGACACGCTGATCGAAACCGCCGTGATCTTCACCGCCGGGGTGGTCTGCGCGCTCCTGCTCAGGAGGGACCACGCATGATTCAGCCGCACGACAGCCTGATCGTCCAGACGATCAGCCGGGTGCTCCTGCCCCTCATCCAGCTCTACGGCGTCTACGTGTTGTTCTTTGGGCAGTACGGCCCGGGCGGAGGATTCGTCGGCGGGGTGATCTTCGGGGCCAGCCTCATCCTGACCGTGCTGGTCTTCGGCGCCAACTCGCGGGAAAGCTTCTTCGCCAAGCGGGCGTACCACGCCGACGGACTGGGCCTGATCATCTTCGCCGGCGTGGGCGGCTTGTGCATGATCTTTGCGGGACAGTTCCTGAATTACGCCGCCGTGCCCCTGCCCGGGCTGGATCTGTCCGCCACGCGCTCGATCGGCATCGTCGGGACCATGATCGGGGTGGCCGTCGACGTGGGCGTCACCTCCATTTCCATCGTCTACAGCCTGTCGCCCGAGGAGGAGGAGGAGCTGCGCCATGCTTGAGGCCCTCTACAGCCGGCCGAACTTCGTCACCTTCATCATCCTGTTTCTCTGGGGATTCTACATCATGGTGACGCATCACAACCTGATCAAGAAACTGATCGGGATGTATCTCGTACAGACGAGCGTCCTCCTGTTCTTCGTCACCACGGGCGCGAAGACGGGCAGCACCGTGCCCATCCTGCTCTCCACGGCCACGGAGATCGACCCCGCCACCTATGCCAACCCGCTGCCGCACGTTCTGGTCTTGACCGCGATCGTGGTGAGCGTGGCAACGCTCGGCGTCTCGCTCGCGCTCACGCTGGCGATTTACCGGCAGTACGGGTCGCTGGAAGAAGATGAGATCCTGGGGAGGATGGAGTGACCGGCAATCTCGCGTTTCTGCTGTTTCTCATTCCATTCACCATCGCCATCGCGACGCCGATGGTGGGGTTGCGATACTGCCGCCTGTGCCGGCCCCTGACCGTGGCCGGACTGGGGCTGATGTGCGTCATCTCCCTGGTGAGCTACCGACAGGTCCTGTTGTCCGGTCCCATCGAGTACCAGCTCAGCGGCTGGCCCGCCCCCTACGGCATCCTCTGGGTGCTCGACGGTCTCAGCGGGCTTCTGATGATCGCCCTCAGCGGCATCGGCTTGATCGCGCTCGTCTTTTCCGGCCCGGTCGAGCCGCGGCATCTCGGTGCGCGCATTGTCCCATACTACACCCTCATCTCGATGCTGATCTCGGCGCTGACCGGCATCACCCTGTCAGCCGACCTCTTCAACGTCTTCGTGTTTCTTGAGGTCGGCGCGCTGTGCAGCTACGGGCTCGTGGGGATCGGCGGGGGACGCGCGCTCATCTCCGCGTTTCGCTACCTGATTTTGGGCACGATCGGGGCCTCCATCTACCTGCTCGGGGTCGGCTATCTCTACGCGGCCACCGGGACCTTGAACATGCAGGATCTCGCCCTGCGCCTGCCCGAAGCGTATGATTCCAAGACGGTGCTGATCGGCCTGACGTTCCTCTTCATCGGCCTCGCGATCAAGATGGCGCTGGTGCCGATGCACGGCTGGCTCCCCGACGCCTACACCCACGCCCCCGACGCCGTCAGCCCGCTCCTGGCCTCCCTGGTCACGAAAGTGGCCCTCTACACCGTGATTCGCATCACCTTCTGGGTGCTCGGCGCCGGTGCGGTCCTCGAAAACATCCCGATGCTGCTCCTGCTCAACGTCGGCGGGATCCTCGCGACCGTGGTCGGGGCCTTCCTCGCGCTGACCCAGCGCGACCTCAAGCGGATGTTCGCCTACGGCGGCATCTCGCACGTGGGACTGATCCTCATGGGCGTGACGCTGGGCAACGAGAGGGGCTTTGCGGGCGGGCTGTTCTACCTCGTCAACGACGCGGTGATGCAAGCCAGCCTGTTTTTTGTCGCCGGGACCGCCCTGGCTCTCTCCCGCGCATCCGATCTCGACCAGCTCCCGCGGCTCCGGGGGCAGACAGCCTGGCTCCATGCGACCTTGATCGTGATGGCCATGAGCATGATCGGCATTCCGCCCACCGGCGGCTTCTTCGGGAAATGGTACATCGTGCTCGCCGCCATCGAGGTCGGCAATTGGGCGGCCGTGGCCGCGGTGCTCGCCGCCACTTTGCTCACGATGGGGTACTTCGTCCGCATTATCGAGAAGCTGCTGCTGGAACGAGGAACGGGTGCGGCGGGATCCGACCTCGCCCCGGTGGAGACGCCGCTGGCGATCCGGATGAGTATGGGCGTCCTCACCGCCACGATTCTCGCCTTGGGGATCTTCAGCGACAAGGTCATGACCATGATCCTGGGGTCGGCAATTCCAAGTGGGCTCTAGCAGGATAGGGAAGCAATCGTGTCCGTCTACGTCCTGATTCCGGCCCTGCCCCTGCTCGCCTTTCTCGCGATCGCGCTCGGCGGGCGCTGGCTTGGCGAGAATAGCCATCGGGTGGCGACTCCCGCCGTCTCCCTGTCCTTCGCCCTGTCGGTCCTCGCCGCGGTCGAGGTGTACCGGCAGGGCGGCCGCCTGATCCCGCTCTACACCCTCCTCCAATCCGGCAGCCTTGCCGTCGAGATGAGCCTCTACGTGGATGCGTTGAGCGCGATCCTTCTGTTGCTGGTGACCGGGGTCAGCAGCATCGTCCACGTCTTCTCCAGCCGGTACATGCAGGGAGACCCGCGCTACGCCCGGTTCTTCGCCGTGATCGCGCTCTTCACCAGCTCGATGATCCTGTTGGTCATGAGCGCAAATCTTTTGATGCTCTACATGTGCTGGGAGGTGATGGGCCTCTGCTCCTACCTGCTGATCTCGCACTGGTCGGAGCGGAACGCGGCCTGCCAGGCCGCGACGAAGGCCTTCCTCGTGAACGCCCTCGCGGACGTGGGCCTCGGCTTCGGGGTCATCCTGACCTGGTCCACGTTCGGCACCCTGCACATTCCCGCCATCCTGGCTGCGGCTCCGGACCTCGCCGACCGGACCGTCAACCTCCTGGCCTTCGCCGGACTGGAATGGGAGGCCCCGCTCCTGACGGTGCTCTCGCTGCTCCTGTTCATGGGGGCCGTCGGGAAGTCGTCGCAGCTTCCCCTCCACATTTGGCTCCCCTTCGCCATGGAGGCGCCTACGCCGGTCTCGGCGCTGATTCACGCCGCCACGATGGTCAACGCGGGCGTGTACCTCCTGGCCCGCTTGAGCCCCTTGTACCTGCTCGCGCCTTCCGCCATGACGGTGGTCGCCGTCATCGGCGGGCTGACCGCGCTGTTCGCGGCGATCGTGGCGCTGACCCAAACCGACATCAAGCGCATCCTCGCGTACTCCACGATGAGCCAGCTCGGGTTCATGGTTCTCGCCTGCGGCCTCGGCGCCTACGTCGCGGCCATTTTCCATCTCGTGACGCACGGCGCGCTGAAAGCCTTCCTGTTCCTGTCCTCCGGGAGCGCGCTCCAAAGCCTGCGGCATGACGGACACGGCCAGGCCAGGCCGCACCCGGGTGGGCTGTTCTCCGCCCGGTATCTGCCGCTGTACGGCGGCGCCTTCGCGTTGGCGCTGGTCCCTCCGTTGCTCATTTTTTCCGGTCCCTACGAGCGACTGTGGACCGCGCTCCCGCTGCCGCAAGCCCGCGTGATGTTCTGGATCCTGGGTCTGGCCACCGTCTTCCTGAGCGCCTTCTACCTCTTCCGGTGGATCGCGGAGCTGTTCCAGCATCCCGTGCCCGTGGAGTGGCACGAAGGCTTTCGTGCCGATCAGATGACACCCCGGCTCTTCTCGGCCTCGCTGCTGCTGGGACTCATCCCATTGACGGCCGGTCTCGCCACGGCGCTGCTCCTCCTCTGGAGCGGGTTCTTCGAGTTTCTCTCGCCGGCCCTGGCCCAGGCCGCGCCGGTGTCCCGGAATGGCCCCTTCGCGGGGTGGACGCCCCTGAGCCTGGTGCCGGCCCTGGCGGTCGCCGCCGCAGGCTGGGCCGCCGCGCTCTCTCTCCACCTGTGGCCGGCCCACGTCTCCGCGCGCTGGTCCGAGCACGGGAAGACGCTCTACGTGTTCTTTTGGAACAAGGGATACTTTGACGAGCTCTACGAGGTCTTCATCGTGCGGCCGACTTTGCGCTTTGCCTCCTGGCTCTGGCGCGTCGTCGACCTCGGGATCATCGATCGCGCCTATGGGACGTTGGCCAGCGGCTCGATGGCGCTGGCGCAATGGCTCTGGGTCATCGTCGATACGCAAGGCATCGACCGCGCCGTGACGGGCGTCGGCCATGTGTCGATCAGGACCGCTCAGTGGCTCTGGCAAATCGTCGACATCAAGGGCATCGATCGGGTCTTTGGTGGGGTCGGCCGACAGAGCGACCAGACCGGCAAGGCCCTGCGCAGGCTCGAACCGCGCATGCTCCAGCACCACCTGCTCGTGATGATCTTGTGGCTGGTGGCCGGGATCGCCCTGTTTTTCTGGCTCATCCTGTAGCCCGGGTTATGCATGACCCTTCGTGGCGAATTCGCGATTGCAGCAGAAGATGTCATGAATCATCAGGGCTAGGGCATGAAGGGAGGACGGTAACGTGGAAAGCGTGCTGAACGGGGTGTTCGTCAATCACCTGGTGAGCTGGATCATCGCGACTCCGCTCATCGGCATGGCGGTGATCGCCACGCTGCGACACGTCGAGGCCATCCGCCGGGTCACACTGGGCTTCACAGTCCTGACCTTGGCCCTCTCCCTTGGCCTCTGGCTCGGCTTCGACCACGGCGCCAGCGGCATGCAGTTCGTGGAACGCATGGAGTGGATGCCGACCTTCAAGATCCAATACGCGGTGGGCGTGGACGGCATCAGCCTGCCACTCCTGCTCCTGACCACCTTGCTCCCTCCACTCTGCGTGCTGTGCTCCTGGCGGGCGATCGAGACGAAGGTCAAGGCCTTCATGATGCTCATCCTGCTCGTCGAAACAGCCATGATCGTCGTTTTCACGGCATTGGACATGTTCTTGTTCTTCATGCTGTGGGAGACGACGATGATCCCCATGTACTTCATGATCGCCTTCTGGGGCGGACCCCAGCGGATCGCTGCGGCGATCAAGTTCGTGCTCTTCAGCCTGACCGGGAGCCTGTTGTTGCTCGTCGGGATTCTGGGCCTCTACCTGGAAGGCGGCTACACGTTCGACATGCTGGCGCTCATGCAGGTCGAGTACTCCCCCAAGGCTCAGTTCTGGATCTTCCTGGCGCTGTTCATGTCCTTTGCGATCAAGATGCCCATGGTGCCATTCCACACGTGGCTCCCCGACGCCCACTCCGAAGCCCCGACGGCGGGCAGCGTCATCCTCGCGGGGATCCTGCTCAAGATGGGAGGGTACGGGTTTCTCCGGTTCTGCCTCCCGATGTTTCCCGCGGCATCGTCCACCTTCGCGCCCCTCATACTCTGGATGTCGGTGCTCGCCATTCTCTACGGCGGATACATGGCGCTCGCACAGAGCGACATCAAGAAGCTCGTCGCCTACTCGTCCATCTCGCATATGGGGTTCGTGACGCTGGGTATCTTCGTGTTCAATAATCAGGGAATCCAGGGGGCGGTGCTCCAGATGTTCAACCACGGGATCACGACGGGCGCCTTGTTCCTGGCGGTCGGCCAGCTCTACGACCGGACCCACAGCCGCATGATCGACGACTACGGGGGACTCCACAAGCTCATG
>JBFKNO010000031.1:0-15543 GCA_041629275.1 Nitrospiraceae bacterium | reverse complement strand
TGGGGTGAGTGACGGGTTTCGAACCCGCAACCTCTGGAGCCACAGTCCAGCGCTCTAACCGTTGAGCTACACCCACCACCCAAGAGGATTCGGGAAGCCCGTCACACGAGTCGTCACCCCTGAGGGAAGAGGAATGCCGAACTATCGCGCGAGGGAGATGTGGCAGGAGCTGATCCTAACAAACCGGCACCGGGGCTGCAAGACCTGCAACCAGGTCGATGGTGCTTGGTGACGACCGGGGAGTCGCCTCCGGTGAGCGACGAGGCGCCATGAGATGGCGCAGCTACAATCTCCGGCCTCATCCGTTGCGTGCGTCGAAGGCGGCTTGCATCTCCTTGATGATGGCCTGCGCGGCCGCGCGGGGATCGGGCGCGTCGCGGATCGGTCGGCCGACCACCAGGTAGTCGGACCCGGCCGCGATGGCCGAGGCCGGGCTCGAGACGCGGGCATGATCGTCGCGGCTCCCGCGTTCCGTCCTGATCCCGGGCGTCACGATGACCAGGCTTCGGCCCACCTGCCGGCGAATCACCTGCGGCTCCTCCCCGGACGCCACGACGCCATCGCAGCCCAGCTCGTTGGCCAGCCGGGCCCGTGCGACGACCAGATCGGGCAGGGCCGCCTGAATGCCCGCTTCCTGCAGATCCTTCGCCCCCGTGCTGGTCAGGACGGTCACGGCGAGGATCTTCAAGCCCGACCGGCTCTCCTCCTTCGCTTTCACGGCCCCCTCGAGCGCCTTGCGATCCGCATGGACCGTGAGGAACTCGACGCCCATGTCGGCGACCTGCTTCGTGGCCCGGCGGACCGTCTCGCCGATGTCGAGGAATTTGAGGTCGAGGAAGACGCGCTTGCCACGCTCCCGCAGCCGCTGCACGAGCCGAGGCCCGGCCAGGGTAAAGAGCTCGAGGCCGACTTTGACGATCGGGAGACCGTCACCGACGCGTTCGAGCAGCCGTTCGGCGTCCTCGACCGTCGCGACGTCCAGGGCCAGGATGAGACGCTCGCTCGCTCGCACCGTCGTCATGTCAGCTCTTTCCCGCCGGACCCATATGCTTGACCCTGCGAAAGGCCCTGTGTTAAAGGTTACCGCTTGTTCATAGGAGACCTGTCATGGCACAGCGACACAAGTCAGCATTGAAGGCCGCGCGCCAGGCCATCAAGCGCCGTCAGCGGAATCGTGTGGTGCTCAGCACCGTGAAGGGGGCGATCAAGAAAGTCACGGCCGCCGTGGAGAAGAAGGACGCCGAGGCCGCCAAGGCCTCTCTGCGTGAAGCGGCTTCCGCTCTGAGCAAGGCGGCCTCGAAAGGGGTCCTCAAACCCAACACCGTCGCACGCCGCATCTCCGTGCTCGCCCACGGCATCAACTCGATCGCCTGATCCCGGATTTGATCGTGCGGACCGTCTGAATGGGCTTCGTCCTTCGGGGCGGCGCGTTGTCACGCGACCCTCCGGGACGGCCCGGCGCAACCTGCGCGGGTTGCGCCCCACCGTCCCCGCCTCCGCAGAGCCTGAATACCAGCCATTCCAGGGTCCGCTGCGGCGAGGCCGCGCCGCCCCCCTTGATGGCGTTGTCCGCCTCGAGAAACACCTGCACCGCCTGCCGCACCCGGAGGTCCGTCATCTGGCGGACCTGTCCCAGGAACTCCCGCAACCGGAAGGGCGGAATCCCCACGGCCCGCCCCACGTCCGCCTCCGCGCGACCCTCGGCGAGGAGCGCGTGGGCCTTCCACAGGCGACGGAACTGCCAGAGCAGCGCACCAAGGATGCGGAGCGGGGCCTCCCCCGCCTCGAGGTTTCGGGAGACGATGCGCAAGGCTCTGGCATGGTCCCCGGACGTCAGGGCCGCGCTCAAGTCGAACACGGACGCGCCGGGCTCCACGCCCCGCAGCGCCTCGACCTCGGCGGCGCCGGCCACGGCGCCGGCCGGGATCGCCACCGCGACCTTCTCCAGTTCCCGTCTCAGATAGCCAAGGGAACGGTCGGCCAGCTCGGCCAGCGCCTGCACCGCATCCTCACCAAGTTGCACCTGTAAGTCCGCCGCCTGCTCGCGAATCCAGGCCGGGACCTGTTGCGCGGGAAGCGGGGCGCAGTCGACGACCTGGGCCTTGCTCTTCAGCGCCTGGGTGGACTTGAGCCGCCCGTCCAGTTTCGACGCCGACATGACGAGACTCGTGCTGGCGTTGGGAGCCTGGACATAGGCGGCCAGACCCTCGAGCTCACGTGCTGGAAGCTTCTCGGCCCCCTTGAGGATGACCAGGCGACGCTCGGCGAAGACCGGGATCTCTTGCGCGCAATTCACGACGTCCGAGGCCGTGCAGTCATCGCCGTAGAACAGATCGCAATTGAACGCGTCGCCGTCACCGCCTCCGAGGACGGCCTCCTTGACGACGCGGAGGGCCTGATCCCGCAGATCGTCCTCCTCGCCCAGGACGAGATAGATGGGGGCGACCCCCCGGCGCTCGATCGTCCTTTTGAGCTCCTGCGATCTCATACGTGCCGAGTCCCTCCTCGATCACGGAGGGCAGGCCTCCTTCTCTCTGCCGTTTATGGTGTCTCAGAAACTCGCTGAATGATGCCACCCGCTTCTCCCCCTCACCCCAACCCTCTCCCCCCAGGGGAGAGGGGGCTCAGAGGACGACTGATGCGAGGTCCTTCCGAGACATCACACTAGGGCGTTGCGTCGCCGGCGTTCGGTGGGGAGGCTCCAGCGGGAGCGGGCGTCGCCGACTTGGGCGAGGTCCCCTCCGCCTCTTTTTCCAGCATGGACTCGAGATGGTTCAAGAATCGGGCGGCGAGATCGGAGGCGATCTGCTCCCCCGCCTGTTCGACGGCTCGTGTCTGCAGCACACGATTGAATTGGATGTCCTGCGACACGAAGAACTCCGAGGTTGCGCGCGCCTCGTCGCGCCAGAGGACTTTCTTGGTTCCAATTTCCTCCACCCTTGCCGAGACGGACACCACCGCGCGGCTCTCGAAGGTCGACGTTTGGCTGAAGCTGAGCGAGGGAAGGGTCACGGACTCGATCGTCGAGCGCAAGCGAAGCTCCGCCGACGTGGCGTCGGAAACGACGTTCGCGCCGCTCGACGCCGAAAATTCCCGTCGAAAGAACTCAGTATACTTGGCTGCAAGGTCCGGCTCGAAGGTCTTGTTCTGAACGGGGTCGACGACGAGCTTCGGGGCCTTGGCGCGGAGCGCGCGGAGCCGTGCTTGATCCTGGCCCCCGCCGATGACGGGACCGGGCCCGCCCGCCATGAACTGATAGCCGCAGGCGGGGCTCAGCACCGCGAGGCAAAGGAGCGCGCTGACTCGAAGACCGATCATGCTTGCAGGCTCACACCCAGGAGGTCACAGCACGAAGTTCACCAGCTTCTTCTGAACGTAGATCACCTTGCGAGGCCGTTTGTCTCCGAGCCATTCCCGGAGCCTCGGGTCTCCCTGCGCCTGTGCGACGACCTGCTCCTCCGTCGCGTCCGCCGGGACCTCGATCCGGCTCCGAAGCTTGCCGTTCACCTGAATCGGGATCGTCAGTCGCTCGCTGGCCAGCAGCGCGGGATCAGCGGCCGGCCACGGCTGGTCGGCGACGCTCGGCCCGTTTCCCAGCAGCGCCCACAATTCATCCGCGACGTGCGGCGCAAAGGGCGCCAGGAGGAGGACGAGGGTGCTCGCCGCCTCCCGCAGGGCGGTCGTCTCCTCCGCGGTACGGCCGCCCTTGGAGCCCTCCGCAGTCACCTTGTACAAGCCGTTCACGAACTCCATCAAGGCGGCGATGGCGGTATTGAACTGAAATTCCCGATCGATGTCGTCCGTCACCTTTTGGGTCGTTCGGTGCGTGAGCCGTCGAATCTCCCGGGCGCGGGCCGGGCCGGTCTCGTCGGCGCCGACCTCCCGCTGGCCGAGCTGCTCGGTGAGCTCGATCAGCAGCCGCCAGACGCGCTGCAGGAACCGGAAGGCGCCCTCGACTCCCGCATCGCTCCACTCCAAATCCTTTTGCGGCGGCGCCGCGAAGAGCGAGAACATCCTGGCGGTGTCCGCCCCGTAGGTCGTGATCAGGCGCTCCGGATCCACAATGTTCTTCTTGGACTTGGACATCTTCTCGACGCGACCCCGCTCCACGACGGACTCGAGACCCGCGGCCCCGCAGGGCCCGCACCGCCAGCCGTCGTGCTCCCCTTCCACCAGCTCGCTCGGAAACAACCAGCCATGCCGCGGGCACTGGTAGGTTTCCTTGCAGACCATGCCCTGTGTGAGCAGGTTCGCGAAGGGCTCGTCGACCTTCGTGAGCCCCAGGTCCCGGATGACTTTGGTGAAGAAGCGGGCGTAGAGCAGATGGAGGACCGCGTGCTCGATGCCGCCGATGTACTGATCCACGGCCATCCAGTAGGCGACGGCTGCGGGCTCGAGGGCCTGCGTCTTTTCGAGCGGCGAGCAGTACCGGAGGAAGTACCACGACGAATCGACGAAGGTGTCCATCGTGTCGGTTTCCCGCCGCGCGGCAGCGCCGCACCGCGGGCACGCCGTCTGCACGAACGCCTCGACCCGGGCCAGCGGCGAGGCGCCCTTCCCCGTGAACGGCACGTCGGCGGGCAGCATGACCGGCAGCTGATCTTCCGGGACGGGCACCACCCCGCACCCGTCGCAGTAGATCATGGGAATCGGCGTCCCCCAGTACCGCTGGCGCGAGACGCCCCAGTCCCGGAGCCGGTAGTTCACCCTGCGCGCGCCGATGCGCTCGGCCTCGGCATAGTCGGCAATGCGCTCCTGCGCGTCGCGCACCGACAGACCCGAGAATTCGCCGGAGCTCACCAGCCGTCCGGCTGCCTCCTGCTCCTCGTAGGCACCCTCGAGGGCGCCCTCGTTTAGCGTCGCCTCCGGATCCTGGATGACGAGACGGATGGGAATGCCGTACTTCCTGGCGAATTCGAAGTCGCGCTGGTCGTGAGCCGGCACGGCCATGATCGCGCCGGTCCCGTACTCGTACAGGACGAAGTTCGCGACCCAGATCGGGATACGCTCGCGCGTGAAGGGATTGATCGCCCAGGCCCCCGTGAACACACCTTCCTTCTCACGATCGGCCGCGGTGCGGACCGCCCGGTCCTGTCTCGACACGCGCTGCACGAACTCACGGACGGCGCCGGCCTCGGGGCGGCCCGCCACCAGGCGCTCCACGAGCGGAGACTCCGGCGCCAGGCTCATGAACGTGGCGCCGAAGATCGTGTCCTGGCGGGTGGTGAAGATACGGATCGCGCTAACGTCGCGGGTCGGTTCGGCCAGCGGGAAGTCAACCTCGAGGCCGAGGCTCCGGCCGATCCAATGCCGTTGCATGGCGCGCACCCGTTCGGGCCAGCCGGTCAGGGTGTCCAGGGCATTCAGCAGCTCCTCCGCATAGTCCGTGATCTTGAAGAACCACTGCTCGAGCTCTTGTTGGATCACCACCGCATCACAGCGCCAACAATGGCCGTCTTCGACCTGCTCGTTGGCGAGCACCGTCTCGCAGCTCGGACACCAGTTCACCGCCGAGCGCTTCCGATAGGCGAGCCCGCGCTCGTACATCTTGATGAAAAACCATTGATTCCATCGATAGTAGTCGGCCGAGCAGGTCGACAGCTCACGCGTCCAGTCATAGGAGAGGCCCATCTGGCGGAGCTGCCTGCGCATGTAGGCGATGTTCTCGTCGGTCCACGCGCCCGGATGGACCCCCCGCTCGATCGCGGCGTTTTCGGCGGGCAGCCCGAACGCGTCCCAGCCCATGGGGTGCAGGACGTTGAAGCCGCGCATCCGCTTGTACCGCGCCAGGACGTCCCCGATCGCATAGTTCCGGACGTGCCCCATGTGGATCCGCCCGGACGGATAGGGAAACATCTCGAGACAATAGAACTTGGGCTTCGCGGGATCTTCGCGCACCCGGAAGGTATGGTCGCGCTCCCACTGGGCCTGCCATTTGGCCTCGAGTGCGCGATGGTCGTAGCTGTGGGTCATGGGTCTAGGATTGAGCTGGTTGAGTCAGTTCGGTCGGTTTGGTCAGTTGGGTCGCAACCGAAAGACCGGCACGACGGGACGCGCGCGCTCGACCGGCGACTCTAACATACCGCACCAGGAGCGACAAGCCGGCGCAGCCACGGTCTGCTATACTTGGGCACGTCTGAAATCCACGCCAGGTCCCACCGGGACACGACATGCCGGGATTCTACGCTCAGCACATCTTCCCGCAGCTCATGGACTGGATCATGCGGGGCCCCCGATTCCAGGAAGAGCGGAAACGGACCCTGGACCAGATCCACGGGTCCGTTCTGGAGATCGGGTTCGGCACGGGGCTCAACCTCCCCCATTATCCGAAGGCCGTGACCTGGCTCACGGCGGTGGAGCCCTGCCTCCTGCTCCCGGACAGGGTCTCGCAGCGGAGCGTCGAGGCCCCCATGCCCATCGAGGTGGTCCGCGTGAGCGCCGAGCGCCTGCCGTTCGAGGACGGCAAGTTCGATTGCGCCCTCAGTACCTGGGCGCTCTGCACGATCCCGGACGTCCTGGCCGCGGTGAGAGAGGTGCGACGCGTGCTCAAGCCGAACGGCGCGCTGACGTTCCTCGAGCACGGCCGCAGCGACGACGCGAAGCTCGCGCGGTGGCAGGACCTGCTGAACCCGCTGCAGCGATTCCTTGCCTGCGGGTGCAACTTGAACCGCCCGATCGACGGCTTGATCGCGGAAGCCGGCTTCAAGATTACCCGACTCGATCGCTACACCATGCCGGGCTGGCCTCGGATCGGCGCCGAGATGTACCGCGGCACGGCCTGTCCCCTCTAGCCGACCCTCGCTCCCCGGACGGCTGCGACGTCGCGGCCATGTCTCCACCTTGTCCGAGCGTTACTTACCCGTGAGATCGGCAAAGGCCGAGATCGCGGGAAACCTGGCGGATGGCTCCGCGGGAAGCCGTGAGCTCGACTTCGCGCTGTGGTAGAGGTGGCGGATGCCGTATTGCTCCGCGGCCGCGAGGCAGGTCTCGTCGTCGTCGATATAGAGCGTGCGGGCTGGATCGAAGACCACCGCGCTGCGGCAGGCCGACCAAAAGCCCGGCTGCATCTTCAGACAGCCCAGGTCGAACGCGCCGATGATGCGGTCCACATGGCGGTCCAGGCCCGTCCTGCCGGTCTTGATCTCGATCCCGCCGGGATGCGCATTCGTCACCAGGGTGACGCGTTTGCTCATGCTTCGCAGCTGTCCGAGAAACTTCACCGCGTCCGGCAGGTACCCGATCAGGTGGGCCCATTCCCGGGAGAGCGCGACCACATCGATCCCCAGCGTCCGGGTCCAGTAATCGAGGTCGGCCCATTCGAGGCGCCCCTCCACCGC
The DNA here is from genome assembly GCA_041629275.1 of Nitrospiraceae bacterium. Taxonomy (GTDB): domain Bacteria; phylum Nitrospirota; class Nitrospiria; order Nitrospirales; family Nitrospiraceae; genus JBFGRM01. The sequence goes on along the minus strand of JBFKNO010000031.1, from coordinate 8,206 downwards.
GCGATACATCTGCAGCAACCGCTGTCTCGATTCCGCGAAGTCCTTCCCAAAGGTGTCGGCATACCGGCGCGGCAGGGCCTCTTCAAAGAAGAAGTTGTCGAAGTGCCGGTCCAGGAGCGTGCCATCCATGTCGAGGAGGACGTCGTCCACCTGCCCCCAGTCAAATCCATTGTTCATGCGTCTGATCTTCCCCCCTCCAATTAGCCTCCGGAGAATCGCGGAGCGATCCCCGGCGCTCCTGCGAGTCGCCCGAGGCGATCCTTATCTCTCGCGCTTCATTGTTTTCACCCCGTCCCTATGATACCGTTCACGCCAGGAGAATGCATGCGGAGAAAGTAGGCACGCCTCACGCCTCATGCTTGCCCTGAGCCCGCCCCGAGCGAGCCCCGAGCTTGTCGAAGGGCTCGTCGAGGGGCGACATCGAAGGGCCTTACCCCTAACGTTCTTGAGCCTCATGGTTCCCTTGCTCGCCATCATCGGACGACCCAACGTCGGCAAGTCCACGCTGTTCAACCGAATCCTCGGGCATCGCAGCGCGATCGTGGACGACGTGCCCGGCGTCACGCGGGACCGGAACTACGCGGACAGCACCTACCAGGGACGGGCTTTTCGTCTCGTCGACACCGGGGGGTTGGACCCCGACGCCGAGGAAGGCATGCTGCCGCTCATCCGCCGCCAGGCCCAGATCGCGATCGCCGAAGCCGACCGGGTGATTCTTGTCATGGACGGGCGGAGCGGGCTGACGCCGGCGGACGAGGAGATCGTGACCTTGCTCAGGGGAGTGGGCAAGCCTGTCTTTATCGCCGTCAACAAGGTCGACACGCCGGAGGCCGAGCCGCTCCTGGCGGATTTTTATCGGTTGGGCCATGAACGCCTCTACCCCCTTTCGGCCGAGCACGGGATCGGTGTCGATGAGCTTCTCGAGGACGCGCTCGACGTGCACGGTCCTGCGGCCGAGCAAGCCGAGGTCCCGGCCTCTCTCCCGCGGGTGGCGATCGTGGGACGGCCCAACGTCGGCAAGTCCACATTGATCAACAACCTGTTCGGCGAGGAGCGCATGGTGGTCAGCGAGGTCCCGGGCACGACGCGCGACGCCGTCGACTCGGTGGTCAACTACCGCTCACGCCGGTATGTCTTTACGGATACGGCCGGCATCCGCCGTCGCGGCCGGATCGAGCGAGGCATCGAGGGGTACAGCGTCGCGCGCGCCTTGCGCGCCCTCGGGCGATCTGACATCGCCGTCCTGCTGCTCGACGGCGTGGAGGGCATCACCGAGCAGGACGCCAAGATCGCCGGTGTCATCCTCAGGCAGGGGCGCGGCTGCCTCATCGTGGTCAACAAATGGGACGTGAAGGAGGGCGAGCGAGGCGCACGCGACCACTTCAACAAGGAGCTGCACCGCAAATTTGCATTCTTGACCTGGGCGCCGGTCCTGTTCGCATCAGCGCTCAAACCGACGCTGGCCGATGAGCTGTTCCCGCTGATCGACCACGTCATGAAGACATTCAGCGAGCGCGTGTCCACCGGCGCGTTGAATAAATTCATTCAGGAGGTGCTCGCGCAGCATCCCCTGCCCGTGCGCAAGGGAAGACCGGCCAAAGCCGTCAAGTCGGTCTATGCGACCCAGGTGGCGACGAAGCCGCCGGTCATCGCGCTGTTTGTCGGCCGCCCACAGGACGTCGGCAGAACGTATCTTCGCTTCCTGGAAAACCGTCTCCGTGAGCAGTATGAGCTGGTAGGTTCGCCCATCCGTATTCTGGTCCGGCAGAAATGAGCCGAGAAGCATCTTTTCGAACGGAGGTTCCGGCATGATGTTGGCTTCGATCTTGAGGGCCCGTCCCCGCCTGGTCGTCACGCTCACCCTCAGCCTCGCCGCGGGGATCCTCCTCGCGCACAACTCTGGCTTTGGGTCGTCCCCCATGAGCACAACGATGATTGAGGTGGACGGCATGACGGTGCCGGACATCGGCCCGCTTCCCACCGTCGTGCCGATCCCGCCCACCAACCTGAGCTACAAGGCGAAGGTGGAGCTGGGCAAGCAACTGTACTTCGACGGGCGTCTGTCCAAGAACGGCGCTGTGTCCTGCGCCTTCTGCCACATCCCTGACGCCGGATTCGCGGACCCCCGCCAATTCTCCTTCGGCGTCGGGGGGAAGAAGGGTGGCCGGCAAGCGCCCACGGTCTTCAACACCGCGTTCAACCCCACGCAGTTCTGGGATGGGCGGGCCGGCTCTCTGGAGGAGCAGGCGATCGGTCCGATCCACAATCCGGTCGAGATGGCCGAGACCCACGAGAACGTCGTGGCCAAGCTCAACAAGATCAAGGGGTACCGCAACCAGTTCCGAGCGGTGTTCGGCACCGACGTCTCCCTGCAGGGCATCGCGGAGGCGATCGCGGCCTACGAGCGCACCATCATTTCGACGAACTCCGCGTTCGACAAGTACGTGAAGGGCGACACCAGCGCCATGAGCGACACGGCCGTCCGCGGCATGGCCCTGTTCAGAGGAAAGGCGCGCTGCATCCTCTGCCACAACGGCCCGAACTTCACGGACAATCAGTTTCACAACCTCGGCGTGCCGCAGGTCGGGCCGCTGAAAGAGGATCTAGGCCGCTACAACGTGACCAGGCAGGAGCGGGACAAGGGCGCCTTCAAGACGCCGACGCTTCGCAGTATTGCGGAAACCGCCCCCTACATGCACGACGGCGTGTTTGTCACGCTCGAGGAGGTCGTCGATTTTCTCGACAGCGGCGGTATTCCAAATCCCTGGCTGAGCCCAGAGATGAAGCCGCTCAACCTCACCAAGCAGGAAAAGGCGGACTTGATCGCCTTTCTCAAGACGCTGAGCGGGGCCCCCATCCCCTTCGAGATGCCGCAGCTTCCGTGAGCGCGGGCCTTGATCGCCCGGCTGCGGTCTGTACACAGAGAGATACGGTCAGAGTCAAAAAAGATACGCCTTGAAATCTGGTCCTCGTTTCGAGTATCACACACTGCCTCGAATCCTCAAAGTTCCGTGAGCCTCTCGTGCGCTTTCGCCAGGTCCGGGGCTTGCAGCATTCACTTGTTTCATGTGAAGGGAAAACGAGCGCCTACTCGCCAGGTCAGCCGCCTGCGCGATAGCAGACAGAGCGGAAAGGACCGATGGACCAGTCGTTATATTCTCCGATCTCCGGTGCCGCGTCGACGAAGCTCAAAGTGATCCGGGGGCTCGTGGTGCTCAGCACGGAGCTTGCCATCCTGCACATCAACAAGCCCGCCGCCGATCTTGCGAGGTACCTGTGGCGCCAGGAGCGGGGCTCGACGACCGGCCGACTCCTTCCCGGTCCCTGGCTCGAGCTGGGCGAGGAGATCCGCGAAGCCATGGAGCGTGAGGAGGCCGCCCACCATGGGCGAGCCATTCAGGTGAGGCGGACGATCATGGTCGGGGACAGGTCCATTGTCCTCAGCGGATTCGGGTTGATCGCCGGTGACGGGCCCCAGCACTCCCGCATCGTACTCATGACCGAGGAGCATTGCCCCGAGCATCTCGCTCCGACGGACCATCTGCGCTACCGGTTTCTCTTCACGCACATCTGGGCCGCCCGGGAGGTCGGGGCCGACGCGGGCCCCGATGGTCGCGCCGAATCGGACTGATCGTCTCCCGCCACCCCACCCCTCTTCGTCCTCCACCACGGAATGTGTTGCGACTTGACAGTGCGGAACTCGCGTGATATTCGCATGCTAGAAAGGCGCGGCTGAACGATTGCGGTTCCGGCCGATCCTGGCGTGGGTCAGGGAGGTGGGGCGTTTTTCTGGGATTCCTGGGACGCGGCCGCGCAGAAACCGAGTATCCCCGGCTACCCCCCAGTTGTTCGTACACTCACACAGATGGTTTCGGGATCAGCGGGAGGTGTCATGAACGGTTCACGCGCGCGCGCGTTTCTCCTCGCGGCCGCCTTGAGCGCCCTCGTCTTTCACAGCGGCGAAGTCGCCCCCGCACAGGACAACCTCGAGGCTGTTCCGTCCGGTGGGGCCACACCCTCGGATCGGGCCGCCGCTCCGCCGGCCAAGCCGCTCTTCGAGAACAACTTCCCCGCTGCCACGCACGAGCCGGCGGACACCGCCGATGTCGCGCCTCCGTCCGAGACCTCCCAGGACGACCTGGCGGAGGCGGACCCGCCCAGCCACATGAAGCTGACCGGCCGCATCTGGCGCGCCAAGTCGGGGTTCGCCTTCGCACGGACTCCCGTGGGAACCCTCACGCTGTTCTCGAAGCAGGGGCTCCGGCACGTGAAGCCCGGCCAGTGGGTAACGGTCTGGACGCACGACAGCGATATCGTGGTTGATATTTTCAACAAGGGCGACAGCGCGCCGCTCTACCGCTTTATCACCGCCACGCCGGTCTATGAGTCGGCGGACAGAACCAGCCTCACCCTGTGGACGCCCGAGGGCGGCATGACCGTTGACGCCGGCCAACGGGGGAGCAAGCTGCCCCCGCTCCCAGACGGGACGCCCCTGACGATCCGCCTCGACCAATCCGGGGAGATGGTGGACGCGGCGCAGGTCAACGTGGACATCCAGATCTCGAATGGAACCAAGAAGCGCGAGGGGACGCACATGAAGCTCGCGGGCACGGTGTCGCGGGTCAAAGCGGGCTTCGCGTTCATCGACACGCCCATCGGCGCCCTGACGCTGAGCCGGAGCACCGGCTTGAGAAACGCGAAGGTCGGGCAGGAGGTCACCGTCTGGCTCAACGATGAGCACCTGGTCATCGACGTCCGCCAGAAAGGCGACCCGGCGCCCAACCAGCGTTTCATCACGAGCACGGTGGTCTACGCCTCCAAGGACAAACGGGAAATCAGGCTGTGGACGCCGGAGGGCGAACGAATCGTTCAGCTTCCTTCGGGCCGGACGACGCGGCGCCCCCTGCAAGAAGGCACGCCGGTCACCATCCAACTCAATGGCTCGGGCGAGGTCATCGACGTACGGAAGGCGAGTTAGAAGGCTCCTGGGAATTCCTCCTATTGCGCCAACGGATCGGAGCAACGATAATAGCCGAATATGGCCTTCCCCGTTGACCCGCCGCCAACCCCATGACTGATCATTCGTCTGACCCCAGAGATCCGAGCACCCCCGGCTTTCACACACCGGTGGGCACGCGACGGAATTTCTTCCGCTGGGTCATCCAGATCTCGGTGGGGGTCATCGGTCTGGGCCTCGCGGTCCCGCTGGCGGGCTACGTGATCTCGCCGGCGCTCAAGAAGCGCGCGAAGCCCTGGGTCGCGGTCGGGAACGTCAGTGACCTCGAACCGGGATCGCCGAAGGAGCTCGAGTACGTGACCACCATCCAGGACGGATGGCGGGAGACACGCATGCGCAAGGGCGTGTGGGGGGTGAAGCAGGACGACGGCAGCGTCAGGGTCTTCTCTCCCCTGTGCACGCACCTCGGCTGCGGGTACAGATGGGATGCGTCCACACGCCGATTCTTGTGCCCCTGTCACGGCAGCGTCTTCGACATCAAGGGGCAGGTGGTGGCCGGGCCCGCACCGCGCAGCCTGGACGTCCTGCCGACCCGAGTCGAGGAGGGTCGGTTGCTCGTGCAATACAAGGAATACAAGGCGGGACTGAAAAAACCGGTCGAAATCTAGCAAAAAGGAATGGTCAGCGGTGAGCGTTTAGAGGTTAGAGGTCAGCGGAAAGTCACGAGTCTTTTCCTCTGACCCCTCACTCCTAACCCCTTCCCCCTCACGTCTCTTATGGCCTCGCGCATCTACGAATGGCTCGACAGTCGCCTCCGGTTGCGCCCGATGGAGAAGACCCTTCTGGACGAACCCATCCCCGGCGGGGCGAGCTGGATCTACGTCTTCGGCTCGGCGACGCTGTTCCTCTTCACGCTCCAGGCCATCACCGGGATGTTCCTGGCGATCTACTACGTCCCCACGCCTGACAGCGCCTACGACAGCATTCTGTACATCGAGAATCAGGTCACGTTCGGGGCCTTCATTCGGGGCCTGCACCATTGGGGCGCGTCCGCGATGGTCATCGCGATCGGGCTCCACATGCTGCAGGTCTTTCTCTACGGCGCCTACAAGCCGCCGCGCGAGGTCATGTGGATGCTCGGCGTCGTGCTCTTTCTGGTCGTGATGGTCTTCGCCTTCACGGGCTACCTGCTCCCCTGGGACCAGAACGCCTATTGGGCGACCCAAGTGGGCATCAACATGGTCGGTACGGTCCCCCTGATCGGAGGCTTCGTCGCCGCGGTGCTCCGCGGTGGCGAAACCCTGGGGGCGCTGACCCTCTCGCGTTTCTTCGCGATCCACGTGCTGTTCCTGCCCGCCGCCCTGGCGATCGGGGTGCTGCTGCACCTCATCACCCTGCGTCGGGTCTCACCGGCCGGGCCCTGGAGCGACGACCGGGCGTCCCTGGGGTCGGAAACGTTTTATCCCCGGCAGGTGTACATGGACGCGGTGGTCATGCTGGGCATCTTCGCCGTCCTTGCCGCCCTGGCTCTGGCGGTCCCCTTCCCGCTGGCGGACAAGGCCGATCCGACGGACACCAGCTTCGTCCCGATCCCCGAATGGTACTTCCTCTTCTACTACGAGCTCCTCAAATACGTGCACGGACCGCTTGAGCCGCTCGCCACCTGGGTGCTGCCCATGCTGGTCATCCTCATCATGTTCTTCTGGCCGTTCATCGATCGCAACCCCGCGCGACAGCCATCCAAGCGCCCCATCGCCTTGGCCGCCGGAGTGGCCTTCCTCCTGATCGTCTTCACGCTGCTGGGAGTCTCGTTGAGGGACCTCTATGCGGTGCCGCGGGAAGACCCCGCCGTGGCCCGCGGGAAGGCTGTCTACGCACAGTTCGGCTGCGCCGCCTGTCACCGGGTTCACGGGGAGGGGGGAGCCGTCTGCCCGGACATCTCCTACGTCGGCGACCGCCGGCCGGAGCGCGAATGGCACCTCCGGCATTTTCGAAATCCCCAAGCTGTGATCCCGGGATCGATCATGCCCAAGTTTCCCCTGAGCGAGCGGCAGCTCAATGACCTCACCAGCTACATGCTCTCCCTCAAACGGGAAGCGTAGCGGAAGATCGGCCCGCGATGCGGCGGCGTCGCGCTTGCCTTGACAGCGCCCGATGACCCCCGTAAACTTCGCGCGCTCATGACCAACGCGCGCAGTGATGATGGGGCTCCCAAGGACGCGACCGACCAGAGCCTCCGGGCATTCGACCGCCTGTATCGCGAGCACGTCGATCGGATGTTTCGCCTGGCCCAGCGGCTGTGCGGGCATACGGACGACGCGAGGGACCTGGTTCAGGAAACGTTCCTGAACGCCTACCGGAGGTTCAACCAATTCAGAGGGGATGCCCAGGTCACCACCTGGCTCTACACGATCGCCTCACGCGCGTGCCTCCGCATGCGCAGGAAGCGCAAGGGCGAGCCGGCCAGGGAACTGTCGCTGGACGAGTTCATTCCCACCTCGGACGGCGAGCTGCGCCTTCAAATCCCGGTTCAGGGACTGACCCCGGAAGAAGCGCTGGAGAAAAAGGAGCTCAAGCGGGCGCTCAACTCGGCCATTCAGAAGCTCCCTTCCAACTACAGGCTGGTCCTGGTGCTGAGAGACATGGAGGGGCTGTCGGCAAAAGAGGTGGGCCATATCATGGGCTTGAACGAGCGGGCCGTGAAATCCCGCCTGCACCGGGCCCGTCTGTTCGTCCGCAAGGAGCTGAGTGCCCGAGGCGTGCCGATCGCTGATCATCCGACGCGCGGCGCCGCGTCACACTGACACGGTTCTGACGAGATCCCAACGTGAAGACAAAATCCGCAACACGTCGTCGACGAAGCCCTTCACGGGGGCAGCACCGGCACTCGAAAGCCCACTGCCTGAAGATTCTCCGGCGGCTGTCCGATTATCTCGACGACGAGCTGCCGGGCAACATCTGCCGCGAGATCCGCAAGCATCTCGGCGCCTGTCCCCGGTGCGAGATCTTTCTCACCTCCCTGAAGCAAACCGTCAATCTTTGCCGCCACAACCCGACCCGACCGCTGTCCGCCGCCGCCAAGACGTCGCTGCGCCGGAAGATCCTGCAGCTCACCTCCGCGCGCTGATCCCGGGCGAATCCTTTCCGGCCTTTCAGATGCCACATGAGTCCGATCCGCTGTGTAGCTGCCCCTCGACCGGGCTCGGGGCCAGTCCCGGCGCCGTAAGACGGCGCGGCTACATTCCAGTT
>JBFKNO010000030.1:0-15608 GCA_041629275.1 Nitrospiraceae bacterium | reverse complement strand
CACGCATTGCATTGGAAGCGCAATGCGTGCCGGACCCCGTCTACTCGCCAAGTGCGGGGCCCGAACCTCCGCGATTCGCAATGACAGGCGCACCCCTCGCGCCCCACACGAACTCCAAACCTCCCCAAGCCGGATGAAATTGCTTCGACCACAGCGATGCACACCGGTTCAGCCACGTTGGTAGCTGGTCGTGTTCCGTGACGTTCTGCTCTGGCGGCGGGTGGAACGGCAGGCGCGAATGCCTTCGCCGGTCGGGAGGTTCCCAAGACGCTAGACCGCATTCGGTGCCGGCCTTCCGGCCAGGACCGCCTCGACATTCTCCACACACATCATGCCCATACGAGTGCGCGTCGCGAGCGTTGCCGAGCCGAGGTGCGGGAGCGTGACGACCGGTCGCAGTGCCATCAGCCCCGGATGGACCCGCGGCTCGTGCTCGTAGACGTCGAGCCCTGCACCAGCCAAGCGTCCCTCCCGGACGGCCTCCGATAAGGCCGCTTCGTCGACGACGGGTCCGCGGGACGTGTTGATGAGCAGGGCGGTGGGCTTCATGCGGCGCAGCTGCTCCCGCCCGATGATGTGGCGCGTGTCGTCAGCCAGCGGCAGGTGGAGCGTGAGGACGTCCGAGGCGGTCAGGAGCTCGTCCATCGGCACGTGGCGCCAGGCGCTGGGATGAGCCGCATCGGACAGCGGCCGCCGCGAGTGGTACAGGACGTTCATCTCGAACCCAGCCGCCCGCCGGGCCACGGCCTGCCCGATCCGCCCCATGCCGAGAATGCCGAGCGTCTTGCCGGTCAGGTCGCTGCCGAGCAACTGCGTCGGCTCCCATCCCCGCCACTCGCCGGATTGCACGAGTGCATGGCCCTCCGCGATGCGGCGGGCCGCGGCCAGCATCAATGCCCAGGTCAGGTCGGCCGTCGCGTCCGTCAAGACATCCGGCGTATTCGTCACGACGATGCCCCGCGCCTTGGCCACGTCCACCGCGATGTTGTTGAACCCCACGGCATAATTGGCGACCACGCGAAGCCGAGGCGCGGCCTCGAACAGAGCCTCGTCGATCGCCTCCGTGAGTGTACAGATCATCGCTGCGGCCTCGCGGGCCCCGGTGAGGAGCGCCTCGCGGGTCGGCGCTTCAGGGGAAGGCTCCGCGGACAAGCGGAACCGTTCCCTGATGGCGCGCATCACGGGATCGGGCAGTCGTCTCGTCACGAACAGCAGCGGGTGTGCCATCTCGTCCCTTCTACTCGCCATGCAGAGCCTGTCGGCGTACGAGTTGAGACTAGTCTACTTGTGATCTTCGAGTATACGAGTCTACAATGCCATGTTACTGACAGGCAGCGTGAGAGAGTGCCGTTACAGTCGATCGTCGGTGTAGCCGCGCCATCTCATGGCGCTTTCCGGAGGCAGCATAAGATGCTGCAGCTACAGGAGACGGCGGTGTAGCGGCGCCATCTCATGGCGCCTCCGGGGCTCAACGACCAGGCACGATTCATGACCCTCATTCAGCCCGACAAAAAATCCTCAGTGGCCGCCGACTTGCGCCGCCTGTTGGGCGCCGACAAGGTGCGCGACGATTTTGCCACGCGCACGGCCTATGCGGTGGATGCCAGCATCTACCGCATCGCCCCGCACGTGGTCGTCTTACCGGAGACGGAACCTGATATTCAAGCCGTCGTCCGCTTCGCGCAGCGGACGGGCGTGCCGATCACGCCCCGCGCGGCGGGCACCAACCTCAGCGGCTCGGCGATCGGGGAGGGGATCGTGCTCGACGTCTCCCGCCTGTCCCGAATCCTGGAGATCAACCCGGAGGAGCGTTGGGCACGCGTCCAACCCGGCGTGGTCTTCGCGGAGCTGAACCGGCGTCTCGCGCGCCACGGCTTGCACTTCGGGCCGGACCCCTCCAGCGGCGACATGTGCAAGCTGGGGGGCATGCTCGCCAACAACTCCTCCGGCCCGCACACCCTCCGCTACGGGTCCGTCAAGGACAACGTGCACGCCCTGCGCGCGTGCCTGGCCTCCGGCGACTGGGTGGACCTGCGGGCCTACGGGCTCGACGAGGCCAGGACCACCGAGCTACTTGAGCGCGTGCCGTCGCTGCGCGCGGTGCTGGACCTGGTCAGCACGCATGCCGATCTCATCCAGGCGAAACGTCCGCTCGTGAGCAAGAACAGCAGCGGCTACAATCTGTTCGGGTTGGTCGACGGCCTCCGTGGCGGAACCTACGACGCCCCGAAACTGTTCATCGGGAGCGAAGGCACGCTGGGCATCTTCAGTGAAGCCACGCTGCGGCTCGAGCCGAAACCCAAGGCGGTGACGACGGCGCTCATCCATTTTCGCGATCTGGAAGACGTCGCCGCCGCGGTGCCGGCCTTGCTCGCCTTGACGCCGAGCGCGCTCGAAGTCATGGACGCCCACACGCTGGATTTGATCGGGCGCGATGCGCATGGCGTCCCCGCGGACGCCGCCGCCACACTCCTCGCCGAGTTCGACGACCCGGAGGGCGAGGCGGCCGCCCGTGAGACGGTCGCACGCCTCTCGGCCCTCTGCCGTCAATTTCGTTTGGCCTCCGCCCCCCTCGTCGCCTCGGATGCCGAGCAGCGGGAACGTTTGTGGCGGGCACGCAAGGCGCTGTATCCCACGCTCTACCGCTACAGCGCCCGCAAGAAGCCGATCAACTTCGTCGACGACGTCGTCGTGCGGGCGGACCTCATCGCCGACCTCATCCGCTACCTCGAAGGCTTCTTCGACGACCAGCGCGTCGCGGTCGCCATCTTCGGGCACATCGGCAACGGCAACGCGCACATCGTGCCCCTGCTCGACGTGAACGACCCCGAGGATTTCCGGCACATGACCGACGCCTACCGCGAGATCCACCGGACGGTGCTCACGCGGTTCGGGGGGTCCATCTGTGGGGAGCACGGAGACGGGCGGGTCCGGGCCGAGGTGGTGCGCGAGATGTTCGGCGAGGACCTCTATCGCCTGTTCGTGCAAGTCAAGGAGACGCTGGATCCAGCCGGCATTTTCAATCCCGGCGTCAAGATCAGCCAGGCCCCCTTCACGGATCATATCGACTACCAGCGGCTCGCCAAGCCCTGCGCCACCTGTGCCAAGTGCAATTCCGTCTGCCCGGTCTACGACGTCTTCGAGTCCGAGGACATGAGCGCCCGGGGCTGGTTCGAGATCGTCACCTCGCAGGACTACAGCTACCTGAACAGCCAGCGCGTCGTGGAGGCTTGCCTGAACTGCAAGTCCTGCCGGACCGTCTGCCCGGCCGGGGTCGACGTGTCGGACCTCATCCTGCAACGGCGCGCGGAGCACCCCAACCGGCTCGCCGGGTGGATCTTCGCGGCCTTGGCCAGGCCCTGGCTCTTCGACCGGCTCATCACGCTGGCGGCCCGGACGCAGCGGCTCTGGGATCGCCCCCGGGCCCGCGCCTGGATGGAGACCCTGACGCGGCCGATCCTCCGGCAGCTCGCGGAATCGGCCCGCCTCCCGCGCGATCTGGTCCTCCCGAAGCTGGCAAGACGCCTCTTGCGCCAGCGCCACCCTGCGCTGGTCCGCAAGCAGTCCGGCCCCGTGGCCTATTTTCACGGCTGCGCCGCGAACTATTTAGACGACGGGGTCGGAGAGGCCGTGATCACGGTCCTCACCCGGCTCGGCCTCGAGCCCGCCTTGCCGCCGCAGCGCTGCTCCGGGACGCCGATCCAGACCTACGGGCACCTGGACCTGGTCCGGGACGCCGCCCGCTTCAACCTCGCCTCGCTCGCGTCGTACGAAACCGTGGTCACGGGCTGTGCGTCCTGCACGCTGATGCTCAAGGATTACCCCACGCTCTTCGAGGATGGCCCCGAGCGTCGGGCCGCGACGCAGCTCGCGGCTCGCGTGAAGCACATTTCTGAGATACTGGCCGACTCCCCGGCCCTTGCCCAGGCTGCCGCGACACGAACGCCGGGGCCGCCGCGGCGCGTGACCTACCATTCGTCGTGCCACCTCCGGGCCGCCGGCGTCACCCGGGCGCCACGCGAGGTCCTGGCGCGGCTGCCGGACCTGACCTACGTGGAAATGCAGGACGCGGATCGCTGTGCCGGCGGAGCTGGAACCTACGTGATCAAGGACTACGACACCGCCCAGAAGATCTTTCGCCGGAAGCGGCGGGCGATCGAGGAAAGCGGGGCCGAGGTGGTCGCGACGAGCTGTCCCGCCTGCCTGATCCAGCTCAAGAACGGCGTCGGCCAGGGAGTCGAGGTGAAGCACGTGGCGGAGCTCGCGGCGGCCGCGCTGGCCGAGGCGGCGATGAGCCCGCGCGACCCATGAGCCTCACCCGCGTGGATATCCTGGTGGTCGTGGCCGCCATCGGGATCGTGGTGTTCGTGGCGCTACTGCCGTCGCCGCGAGACAACAATCCGGCGGTGCCGGACACCGCCGCGCACCGCGGGTTGCCATCCGAGCGCGACTGTCTCCGCTGCCACGCCGCCGGAGCGGCACAGGCGCTTCCGGCACTGCATCCCTCGCGCACCGACTGTTTCCGGTGTCATCGCGTATCGGAATCAAATCTGTCGAAACCTGGGAAATTGGGAAAGTTGGGACGGGCTCACGTTCGAACTGTTGCCATGGGACTGCGGCCCACCCTGTATGACGAAAAGCCCAAACGGCGAAGCTGCGCCATCTTATGGCGCCATTCCACCGGCAGCATGAGATGCTGCCGTTCGACAGGCTCACGGCCCTGAGCCCCGCCGAAGGGCAGCTACAACCAGGCGGCCTGCCAGGCCGCGACGAAAAGCCTGGGGGAAGCCCCCCCAAGCATTTTCTACGCAGAGTTACTCTGAGGAGGCAAGAGCATGGTGAAGGTGTTCGTGATGGGACCCACGCTGCAGGAACTGGTCGATGACCCGGAATTCGAGCTCGCCACTGACGGGCAGACGACGGTGCAGGCCTTGTTTGACGTGCATGCGGAGAAGCTGAGCGGGCTTCTGCCCCTCCTGCAGAAAGGCGAGATTTTGGTGACGGTCAACCGCAAGGTGGGGGCCCTCACGTCGCAGGTGAAGGACGGTGACACCATCAAGCTCACGCCGAACTTCAACCCGACCTTCGACGGCGCGATGTGGCAAAATCCGTAGGAAGTGAGAAGTGAGGGGTAAGGAGTGAGGGGCAAACAGGTAGGAGTGAGAAGTCAGGAGTCAGGAGTCAGGAGTCAGGTGAAAAAACAGCAGGTTTCCGTTTACTTCCCTGTCAGGTCCTCGTCTTTCTCCTCACTCCTCACTCCTCACTCCTCACTCCTCACTCCTCACTCCTCCCGGCACGTTGCCGACGACGCCCATCTTGCGATACTTTTCCGCGCGCTGGGCGACCAGGTCGTCCAGCGAGGACTCCTCAAGTTGGCTGAGCTGTGTGGACAGTGATTTGGCCAGCCGGGTCGTGACGGCTTGGAAGTCACGATGCGCCCCGCCGAGCGGCTCCGCCACGATCTCATCGATGACATCCAGCTCGTAGAGATCTCTGGCCGTCATCTTGAGGGACGCCGCCGCGTCCTGTGCCTTCGACAGATCATCCCAGAGAATCGCCGCGCACCCCTCGGGGGAGATGACCGAATAGATGGCATGCTCCAGCATGAGGACGCGATCAGCCACCCCCAGGGCGAGCGCCCCGCCGCTGCCCCCTTCCCCGATGACGACCGAGATGGTGGGCACCCGTAGCGTGGACATAACCATGATGCTGCGGGCGATGGCTTCGGCCTGACCGCGCTCCTCCGCGCCGACGCCGGGATACGCCCCGGGCGTATCGATGAAGATCAGCACCGGCCGGTGGAATTTTTCTGCCAGCCTCATCAGCCGCATGGCCTTGCGATAGCCCTCCGGATTCGGCATGCCGAAGTTCCGCTGCATCCGCTCTTTGAGAGTCTTTCCTTTTTGCGTGCCGAGCACCATCACCGACCGGCCGCCAAACCTGGCGAACCCGCCGACGATGGCCCGATCATCCCCGAAGAGGCGGTCGCCGTGGAGCTCGACGAACTCGCTGCAGAGGGCCCCCACATAGTCGAGGACCGAGGGACGTTGGGGATGCCGCGCCAGTTGCGTCCGCTGCCAGGCGGAGAGGCGCTGGTAAACCTCGGCCTCGAGCTGGGCCAAGCGTGCCTTGAGCTTTCGCAGCTCGTCCTGCACCGAGCCCCGGGGACCGCCGGAGCTTTGAATCTTCTCGATCCGCTCATCCAACTCTTGGATCGGCTTTTCGAATTCCAGATAATCTCGCATCAGGCCACCTCATACCGCATACCGCGCATCATCGCGACCGGACGCATCTCGGGCGCGGCCTCGCGCGGCCTACAGGAGCGCCACGCTTCCTTTTCCGAGCACGCTTTCGACATCCGCCAGGAACGTTTCGCTGGGTGACACCCTCAGGTCGGGGAGGGCGGCGGTGTCCGCTTCCAGATCCGGGGCGAGACAAAAGGTGAAGGTCAACGTCGCCGGCCCGGGGTGCTTGTGGAGGACCTCTTTCAGCCGGTTGAGCCGCGCGATCGTTTGGTCGCCGCCGGCCAGCCGGATGTTGACGCGAGAGATCCCGCGCGCCTGGAGCTCCGTCAATGCTTCGACCTTGGTGCCTTTCACCCGCGTGCCTTTCTCGGCGCGATCCACGGTCCCGGAGACGCGGACGACGGTCTCCGGCTGGATCAGCTCGCCGGCATTCTTGTACAGGTCCGGAAATGCGATGACTTCGACCAGCCCGCGCAGGTCCTCTATGTGAAAGTAGGCCATGCGGTCGCCCTTCTTCGTCGTCATCACGCGGACCGTCGTGATGATGCCGCAGAGCTTCACCTCCTTGCTGTCCGCCACCTCCGCCAGGCCCTGGGTCGTGCTCGTGGCAAACCGTTCGATCGCCGCGGCAAACCGGTCCAAGGGGTGCGCCGTGATGTAGAACCCCGTCAGCTCCCGCTCGCACTTCAATCGATGGTCCTCATCCCATTCCGGAAGATCGGGCAGGGGAGGCGTCTGGTCGCCGAGCGTGGAGCCCCCATCCTGGGGCTCTCCGAAGATGCTCGTCTGGCCGCGCTCCCGCTCCCGCTGGATCCCCGCCGCTTCCTCGAGCGCCGTCTCCATCACGGCCGCGAGCTGGGCCCGTCGGCACCCCGTCGAATCGAAGGCCCCGACCTTGACCAGCCCCTCCACCACACGCTTGTTGACTTTTTGCAGATCGCTCCGCCGGCAAAAATCAAAGAAGGAGCCGAACCGTCCGCCGCCCAGCCGGGCGGCGATGATGGATTCGACCGCGCCCTCGCCCACGTTCTTGATCGCCGCCAAGCCGAACCGAATCCCCTCGTCCACCACCGTGAAGATCTTGTCGCTCTCGTTCACGTCAGGCGGCAGGACGCGGATGCCCAGCTCCCGGCATTCGGCGAAGTAGCCGACCATCTTGTCGGCATTGCCCATTTCACTCGTGAGGAGCGCCGCCATGAACTCGGTCGGGTAATGCGCCTTGAGGTAGGCGGTTTCGTAAGTCACCCGCGCGTAGGCTGCGCTGTGCGACTTGTTGAAGCCGTACCCGGCGAAGTAGGCCATGAGATCGAACAGCTTCTCGGCCTTCTTTTCGGAGAAGTGGTTCTTCTTGGCGCCCTGGATGAACAGGGCCTTCTGCTTCTCCATTTCCTCGGGCTTCTTCTTGCCCATCGCGCGACGGAGCAGATCGGCTTGGCCCAGCGAGAAGCCGGCGAGGCGGTTCGCAATCGCCATGACCTGCTCCTGATACACGATCACCCCGTAGGTATCGCGGAGAATGGGCTCCAGCGCCGGCGGGTCGTACTTTACCTGGGAGGGATCGCGCTTCCGCTTGATGAAATCCTCGACCATGCCGCTTTCGAGCGGCCCCGGCCGGTACAGCGCCAGGATGGCGATGAGATCCTCGAAGCGCTCCGGCTTGATGCGCATCAGGAGATTGCGCATGCCCGGGCTCTCCAACTGGAAGATGCCGGTCGTCCGGCCGGAGGACAGCAGCGCGTAGGTCCCCGGGTCGTCCAGGGGGATCGTCGCCATGTCCAGAGCGGGGAGCCCGTCGGCGGAACGGCCCTGTCGCTCGTTGACCAGCCGCACCGCGCCGTGAATCATGGTCAGGGTCTTGAGCCCGAGGAAATCGAACTTGACCAGGCCGATCTTCTCCACGTCCCCCATGGAGTATTGGGTCGTGATTTCGTCGTTGGCGCCCTTGTACAGCGGCACGTGGTTTGTGAGCGGCTCGTCGGAGATCACCACGCCGGCGGCGTGGGTCGAGGCGTGCCGGGCCAGGCCCTCGAGCGCGCGGGCCGTCGCCATCAGCTCTCCGATCTTGGGATCGGTCTCGGTCAGCTCCTGCAGGCGGGGCTCCTGGGCCAGCGCATCGTCCAGGGTAATGTTGAGCTGGGTGGGGACGAGCTTGGCCACCCGATCCACCTCCGCATAGGGGATCTCCATCACCCGCCCGACGTCGCGGATCGCCGCCTTGGCACCGAGCGTGCCGAAGGTGATGATCTGGCACACGTGATCCGCCCCATACTTGTCGATCACGTAGTTGATGACCTCGCCCCGGCGATCCATGCAAAAGTCCATGTCGATGTCGGGCATGGTGACGCGCTCGGGATTCAGGAATCGCTCGAATAGGAGCTGGTACTCCAGGGGATCGATGTCGGTGATGCGGAGCGCGTAGGCAACCAGGCTGCCGGCTGCCGAGCCGCGTCCTGGCCCGACGGGAATGCCCCGTGACCGGGCGAACTTGATGATGTCCCACACGATCAGGAAATACCCCGCGTAGCCCATGGACGTGATCATCAGCAGCTCTTCCCGGAGGCGCAGCTCGTAGGCCTCGGCGGGGTGGCGGTGCGTGTGGCTCTGAAGCCGCTGCTGCAACCCCTCGGTGGCCAGCTTCTCGAGGTAGCGTTCGCGCGTGAAGCCCTCCGGCACCCGATACTGCGGCAGGTAGGACGTCTTGAAGGACAGGTTCAGGTCGCACTCGTCCGCCACCCGGCACGTGTTGCGCACCGCCTCCGGCAGCTCGTGGAACTCCGAGGCCATCTCTTCACTGGACTTCACGTAGAGCTGGTCCGTATCGAACCGCATCCGATTGGCGTCGTGGATGGTCTTGCCGGTCTGCAGGCAGAGCATGACGTCGTGCGGGCGGGCATCCCCCTTCTTGAGATAGTGGCAGTCATTGGTCCCGACGAGGGGGATGCCGAGCTTCTTGTGGATCTCCACGAGCCCCTGGTTGGCCACGCGCTGGTGCTCCAGCCCGTTGGCCTGGACCTCGAGGTAGTACCGTCCCTTGCCGAAGATCTCCTCGTACTCGCCCGCGGCCCGAAGCGCGCCGTCGAGGTCGCGCTGGCCGATCAGGTAGGGCACCTCCCCGCTGAGACAGCCGGAGAGCCCGATGAGCCCCTCGTGGTGCTCGGCCAGGAGATCCTTGTCCATGCGCGGCTTGTAGTAGAACCCTTCCAGGTAGGCCTTGCTGACCAGTTTGACCAGGTTCTGGTAGCCCGTCCGGTTCGCGGCCAGCAGTATTAGATGGTAGTAGTCGTTATGGGCGAGGAGGCCCTCCTTGGAGAGGCGGCTTCCCGGCGCCATGTAGGCTTCGCAGCCCAGGATCGGCTTCACCCCCCCAGCCTGGGCCTTCTGGTAAAAATCGATGGCCCCGAACATATTGCCGTGGTCCGTGATGGCGACCGCGGGCATGCCGAAGTCCTTGACCTGCTGAATCAACGGGCCGATCCGATTCGCCCCGTCCAGCAGGCTGAATTCGGTGTGGAGATGAAGGTGAACGAATTGCGAGCGGGAAGGCACAGTGGGGAACCTCGGGGACCGATTGTACGGGCAGCCTGGGGGGTTGTCAATGAAATCGCCGGGAGGCTGCCTTGCAACCCCCGGCCCCGTTTTGCTATGCTGCGCTCTCTTTTCCCCCGCACCCCTGTCTTCCCCCAGGAGCGTCGATATGGGCACCATCAAGCGGGCGCTGATCAGCGTCTCGGACAAAACCGGCGTCGTCGAGCTGGCCCAAGGCGTGGCAGCCCTGGGAGCGGAGATTCTCTCCACGGGAGGGACCGCCAAGGCGCTGCGGGACGCGGGGGTGCCCGTCGTGGACGTGGCCGCCTACACGGGATCGCCGGAGATCCTGGACGGCCGGGTCAAGACGCTGCATCCCAAGGTGCACGGGGGCCTGCTCGGACGTCGGGGCGACCCGCAGCACGTCGCGGAGATGGCGGGGCAGGGCATCGGGCCGATCGATCTGCTGGTGGTCAACCTGTACCCCTTCGAGGCCACCATCGCCAAGCCCGACGCCACGTTCGAGGACGCGATCGAGAACATCGACATCGGCGGCCCGGCGATGCTGCGCAGCGCGGCGAAGAACCACGAGGACGTCCTGGTCGTCGTGGACCCCAACGACTACGACCGCGTCCTGGAGGGCCTCCGGGGCGACGCCGTGCCCCTGGACCTGCGCCGGGACCTTGCCCGCAAGGTCTTCCACCACACGGCCCGCTACGACAGCCTCATCGCCGCCTACCTGGAACGCCAGGTGCAGGGCTTGGAGGCGAGCACGTTCCCGCCGTTCCTGTCGCTGCAGTACGAGCGTGTGGAGACGCTCCGCTACGGGGAGAACCCCCACCAGCAGGGCGCGTTCTACCGGGACCCGGCCGCGCGAGAGCCCTCGGTCTCACGAGCCAGGACCCTGCACGGCAAGGCGATGTCCTACAACAATTTTCTCGATGCGAACAGCGCGCTGGAGCTCGTCAAGGAGTTCGGCGACCAGGTGGCGGCCGTCATCATCAAGCACAACAACCCCTGCGGCGCCGCACTCGGCTCGACGCAAGCGGAGGCCTACGTCCGCGCGCGGGAGACCGATCCCACATCGGCCTTCGGCGGGGTCATCGCGTTCAACCGCCCCGTCGACCTCGCCACCGCCAAGGAGATCACCTCCACCTTCGTCGAGGTCGTGATCGCCCCCGGCTATCAGGACGACGCCCTCGCCGAGCTGCGGCGAAAGAAAGACCTCCGGCTCCTCGACATCGGGCCGCTGGCCGAGGGACCGCGCGATGGCCTGGATCTGAAGAAGCTGGTCGGCGGGCTCATCCTCCAAGACCGCGATCTCGGCCATCTGCCGGACCTCAAGCAACTCGCCGTGCCCACCAAGCGGAGGCCGACCGAGGAGGAATACGCGGCCTGCGCCTTTGCCTGGAAGGTCTGCAAGCACGTCAAATCCAACGCGATCGTCTACGCGCGTCCCGGCCAGACCGTCGGCATCGGGGCCGGCCAGATGAGCCGGGTCGACTCCGTCAAGCTGGCGGGGATGAAAGCGCAGTTGCCCATCAAGGGCTGCGTCATGGCGTCCGACGCCTTCTTTCCGTTCCGCGACGGCATCGACGCCGCCGCGCAGGCGGGAATCACAGCCGTCATCCAGCCGGGCGGATCCATCCGGGACAAGGACGTGGTGCAGGCCGCGGACGAGCACCAGGTGGCGATGATCCTCACCGGCATGCGGCACTTCCGGCACTAGCAGGATGTTGAAACAGGCCTCCAGCTGCGTTCTCGCTTCGCTCGGACCCTCGACGTACAGAGAAGAGTACGCCTCGGGTCCTCGCTCGCTGCGGCCTTGCTGGAGACCTGTTTGAACATCCTGCCTGTCACCGTGCACCGGGCTTCTCACAGTCCTTCCTCCGCCACGATTCCTCTCTCGACGCGCCGCGTCATCGGTAGATGGTTTGCGTGTGTCCGTCACGCGCCAGTGACCGCGCCATGAAAATCCTCGTCGTTGGCAGCGGCGGGCGCGAACATGCCCTCGTCTGGAAGCTCTCCCGGAGCCCGCGCGTGTCCGCGCTCTTTTGCGCGCCGGGGAACGCCGGCATCGAGCAGCTCGCGCGCTGCGTCCCGATCCCGGCCACGGACATCGCCGGTCTCAAGCGCTTCGTGACCTCGGAGGGGATCGACCTGACCGTCGTCGGCCCGGAGGCGCCGCTGGCCCTGGGCCTCGCCAACGAGTTTCGCAAGGCCAAGCTCAAGATCTTCGGGCCGACCCAGGGCGCCGCACAGATCGAGGCGAGCAAGGCCTTCGCCAAGGAGCTGATGCGGCGCAACCGCATCCCCACCCCCCAGGCACGGACCTTCGACCGCCTGGACGCCGCCCGCGCCTATATCGAGAAGCATCCCGTCCCGCTCGTCGTGAAGGCGGACGGCCTCGCGCAGGGCAAGGGGGTCGTCGTCGCAGCCTCGGTCGACGAGGCGCAGCAGGCGCTGTCGGACTTGATGGATCAACAGACCCTGGGGGAGGCGGGTCAGCGGGTGGTCATCGAGGAGTTCTTGGACGGGGAGGAGCTGACCGTCATGGCCTTTACCGACGGGAAGACCGTCGTGCCCATGGTCCCCGCCCAGGACCACAAGCGAGTCGGGGACGGGGATACGGGCCCGAACACGGGTGGCATGGGGGCCTATGCGCCTGCCCCTCTCGCGGTCCCGTCGCTCCAACAGGTCGTCCTCGAAGAGATCCTGCAGCCGACCGTGGTCGCGCTCGCGCAGGTCGGGCGCCCCTTTCACGGCGTGCTCTACGCCGGCCTGATGATCGTCGATGGGAAGCCCAGCGTTCTCGAGTTCAACGCGCGCTTCGGGGATCCGGAAACCCAGGTGGTCCTGCCCCTGTTGGAAACGGATCTCGTCGACGTCATGGAGGCCGTCGTCGAGCATCGCCTGGACCAGGTCCGTATCGAGTGGTCCAACCAGGCCGCCGTCTGCGTCGTGCTCACCTCACGTGGATATCCCGGGTCCTACGCGACCGGCCTTCCGATCAAAGGGCTTCCGGCGGGCGACCCGGATCTGCTCGTGTTTCATGCGGGAACGCAGCGGAAGGAGGAGGCCTTCGTCACGGCCGGGGGACGCGTGCTCGGCGTGACCGGCGTCGCGGCCAACCTGCGGGCGGCGAGGGACCGCGCCTACGAGGCCGCGCGGGCGCTCTCGTTCGACGGCTGTCACTACCGATCGGACATCGCCACCCGCGCACTCCAGAGCACCCGCTGACCGCGTCTTACAAAGCGAAGGGATACGGACGTTCTGATACCAAGTGCTCGGCCCACTTTGTCACTGGCATCAGCGTCTACCGAAGTGTCGCTGCGCCATCTCATGGCGCCCTTCCGGAGGCAGCATAAGATGCTGCAGCTACGTGCTAACCGTGTGTTGGGTCTCCTGTCGTTCGTGCTCCGGGTGATATGAATCGGTAATAGAACACGGTGATGGCTCGAATCCTGCCGTTCCCGTCCACTCCGACCCAAGCGGTCATCGAGACTGCCTGCCAGGTTATTACCGAAGGCGGCGTGCTCGCCATTCCCACCGAATCGTTCTACGCCCTGGCCGCGTCCGCCTGGCACCCCGCCGGCCTACACCGTGTCAACGAGATCAAGGGGAGGCCGGCCGGTAAGCCTCTCCTGCTCCTGATCGCCGAGATCACGCAACTGCAAGAGCTCGTCGAGGGAATCCCACCCGCCGCCCAGGTGCTCATCGAGCGGTTCTGGCCCGGCCCGCTCACGCTCATCTTTCCTGCCTCGTCCCGTCTCTCCACGGAGGTGACGGCCGGAACCGCCACGATCGGAATCCGGCAGCCCCATCTCCCCATCCTGATCCCGCTGCTCCACGCAGCCGGGCCGCTGACGGGGACGAGCGCGAATCGGTCCGGCGAGGTTCCGGTGACCACCGCGGGGGACGTGGCGCGGGCCCTCGGGAATCGCGTCGACCTCATTCTCGATGGCGGAGCGACCGCCGGCGGCGCAGTCTCGACTCTGGTCGACACCCGCGGCCCCCTCCGCCTCCTGCGCGACGGCGCGGTCCCGCGCGCGCGGATTGAGGCGGCGCTCCGGAAAACAGGGTTGGCACTTTCATCGTAAGGGCGTCCGCGATCTGACACGCTCGAGCTGTCTTCCTTCCGAGGCACACACATAACATCAGGTTCCCCTGCCATGTGATCCCCCTCATAGACAGGCTGACGAACCCAGGTATAGGAAACTCCTAGCATTTTCCCACGGAGGGTAGGCAGCTAAAAACATACGGAAAGATCCTGGATGCGTCCTGTGAACCTTGACAGGGACGACTGAAACGGCTAATCAGGGGCCCCTACGGTATGCGTGGTGATCGTGTTCCGGCTGGCCAACATCAGGGGCGCGGGCAGGGAGCGCCCCGATGCAACTCCAAACGAGCTGAGGCATGGCTTAGATGTTCAGAGCCCCGGTAGTGATTCGGGCATACGCCATGGCCCGCATCCCCCGGTGGATGAATCGATTCTTCACGCTCGAGCTCGCCCTCCTCCTGCCTCTCACCTTCTGCCTTGGAAGCCCGTTTGCAGGCGCTGAAGAAACGTCCTCTTCTCCAGTCCTCCCAACCGAGCTGCAAGCGGCGTATCTTCAGCGCTCCGCGGACTCGCTGGAGAACGCGCTCGGGGGCCTCTCCCTGCCGAAGGACGCTGCCACCGCCATTCCTCGGCTACAGGTGCTTCAGTCCATTTACGCAAGAACCGGGCAGGCGGAGTTGCAGGGGATGACGCAGGAGCGATTGGCGCTTGCGTACCGCCGCCTCAGTGAAGCCACACAGGTGCCCGACCTGCGCTCACCGGAGAACACTCTCTGGGCCCTCTATCGGCTTTTCCCGGACCAGTCGATCGCCGAGCTGGCGTCTGAGACAAAAGGCTCGGAGCGGGATGTGGCATCGGAGTCGGACCTGGCTCGACTCCTGGTCAACCGTTCGCTCACCAAGCTCCTGAAAGCGGAACGCCCTGTTCCAGAAGCGCTGCTCCATTCGGCGTTGGCCCTGAAGGCCAGCAAGGACCATCAGCTCGCGCACGGACGCGCACGCACACTTAGCACGATCTCCTACCTCGCACTGCAGCACGATCAGCTCGACTTCGCGATCGGTGCGTTTATTGAAGCAGATCTCTCTCACGAGACTATTCAAGCGCAGCCTTTCTCCGGATCGATGGAGGACTTGGTAGAACACGCGACCGCTCTCGGCATGACCCAAGCTTACTTGAAGCAAGCCAGAAGTGGGATCGATGCCGCGGCGCTGGCGATATTCAAGCGGGCTGCGCCGCCAGAGGGTCAGAATAAGGACTATGAAAAAATACTCAATACCGCGGACTTCTCAGCTGACATTTTTGCACTCACCGGCAACACGAAATACCTCTGGACCGCGTACTATTTCATAGCGCTCGTGCACAAGGACCTCACAGACCCGAGTGCTCAGCTCGCCTATCTGTTGAAGATCGCTGACAGCTTTATGCGCACTGACCAAGAAAAGAGCAAGAAGTTACTTCAGGACAAATTGGCCAGTGGTATTCTGGTCACAGCCATTTCAATGGCACACGAGCTCATACGGACCGCCAGCTCTGCTGAGGCCGAGCCGGAGGCGGCCACGGCCAACCTCACGCCAGAAAAAGCCCTGGAAGCTGGTTACTTGACCCTTAATGCTCTTAGAAGGGTAGCGGAGATTCTGGACAAGCAGGGCACACATTTCCAGCAATTACTCTTGGTGATCCAACTTGAGCTTAGAAGAAGTGGGAGGCAGCCGCAAGCCATCCTCAATCTCTATGAAGAGCTCGTCGACATTTATCCTGCAGTGGGGCGCCTACTCAAT
>JBFKNO010000029.1:0-15938 GCA_041629275.1 Nitrospiraceae bacterium | reverse complement strand
TCAGCGAGGCCTCGATCAAGCGCTCGCGATCCATGGTGGAATTCAACAGGAGGCTCACCTGATGGAGAGTGGTCAGGTCGCGGACTTTCCGTCTCAGCTCGACAGTCGCCTGCTCTTGCTCGGTGAACGCTTCGCGAAGCTCCTCGTGCCTGAGCTCCGCAGACGCGAGCTGTTCCTTGATCAGTCGTGCTCGTAAGGCGAGAATTTTGAGCTGCCACACGAACACGGTCGGAAGCGCCGCCAACACCGCGCCCTCCAGCCAGCTCACCTCGGGGTGGCGCAGGCGGAGATAGCCCAGCAGCGCTCCGCCCGTGAGAAGCGCGGCGGCGGCCCATCCCCAATCGCGTTGCGGCTGCGGCTTCCATCGGAACTCCCATTCGCAGTGCTCCGCCCCGTCGGCGATGCAGGTATGCTCGACGATCGCGGCCGGTCTCTGGTGATGCACCTGGGCCGGCACCGCGGCAAGGCCCGCCTTGGCCGACTGGCAGGCGAGCTCGGCGCAACGGCGTCGATACGGGCCAAACTGCTCATAGACGGCGTCGGTGAATTTCATGCGGAGCACGGCCGACCGGGCCGTCACCTTGCGGGTCTCGAACTGGATCGACCCCTTGGCGAACTTCTCACCGAAATGCGGGAACATCTTGTAGATCTGGCCGAGCGGCAGGGGTCGTGCGAGCACCTGGATGGGAGCGGGAAGGAATTTCTCCTGACCCACGCGGAACTGGAAGCGCTGATCCTGCGTGATCTCACGGCAGAACTCGCCCAAGAAGCAGACGAGCTCGTACGAGTAGCTGTGCCAGACGTTCTTGAGGAAGGTCGGCGTGACGTGATAGGCGGGGTCGCGGATCCGCCCGTTCAGCAGCCGGCACAGCTCTTCGACCGCCTGCGCTCCGGCCTCCTCACCCTTGGAGCGCGCGACGTGCTCCTGCAGGTATTCGACGTTTGCACGAACGATGACGCCGCTCACATCCCGGATCGTCTCGCCCCCCTGCGTCACGCCGAAGGGGCGATAGTCCATGTACCCCTTTTCGATGATGCGGCGGTCTTTCGGCAGCGGCCTGGTCATGACCCTGAGCAATGACGGCTTCCGCTACGCGGACCCCAAGATCCGGTCCATGATTTCCATGTAGAATGGAGGCAGATCCCGGTCAATGGCCTCCTGGCTCTTCCGAAAGTTGGGAATCCGCCAGTTGATTTGCCGGAAGTGATCAAAAGGCACGGTGCCCGCGTAGTATCGGGTCCGCTCGTCCTCCTCCTTGGGAGGCCAAGGCGCGGAATCCCACGGAAAATGGGCGGACCACACTGAGACAGCTCCGTCGTTACCCTTGTCCCGCTCCTGGGGCAGCGTCCACGGATTCAGCATCATGAAGTCATGGGAGGCCTCCAGCACGCCAATGGGGTCCGTGGGCTTCTCGGTCCGTTTCCCAATCATGCGCAAGAGGCCATGGAGCAGCTTGACGGGCAAGGGCTTCTTCTGCAGCACCCCGCCGTAGGCGATATAGCGCACCAGTTGCTTGTCTCGCACCTCGCGCTCCCTGGGAGCAAGCCGGAGGTTGAACTCCTCGCACCCCTCGATGGTGAGTGCCTTGAGGCCTCGCTCCATCTCATCCTCGGTGCTGTCCTCGATCACATTGCGGAGCAAGCGGTGGTAGAATCCAAGGGGGTCGCGGATCGTCTTGCCCAGTCTCGCGAGCAGCGCTCGGACGTCTTGCCCCAGGTCCGCAGCGCTGTCCAGGCCCTTCCCGAACCCTCGGATCGGCTTGTAGAGGGAGTGGGCGAGGTTGCCTAACGTGGTCCCTTGATGCGGCGTCGCGATCGTCGTCAGTGAACGGATCGACTCGGCCATCCCCCCTTCGGCAATGACCCAACGCGCGTCCAGGCCTCCCATGCTATGCGCGATGATGTGCACGGGCGTCCCTTTGGGCAACGAGTTCAACCCCACCTCGATCGCCTTCTTCAGCGCTTCGCCGCGCCGCTCCACGCTGTCCGAGGCAGGCACCGTTGGAGCGAGAACGTCTGCCAGACGTGCACGGTAATTCCGCTCGAGGAACGGTTTGATGCCGTAGTAGTAATCCTTGTAGGGATCTTTGTAGAACTCTTTCCCCCCTGATCGGGAATCCCCCCACCCGAAGATTCCATGCGCAAGAACCAAGAGCATCTTGTTGTTCGGCATAAGTCACCTCCTTGGCGACGGACGAATGACCCCTCTGTGAGTCCAAGCTGAGCGCATCGGAAACTCTTTGGTCCGTCGCGTCAATCTTGGCGGCAACGACGGGACCAGTGCCGGAGCGTTAGGAAAGGCTTCCCGCGTCCGCTCGGCGTGCTCGATGGAGTCTGTCTTGCTGCCCCTCGCGGTCTTCCTTCGATCTGCCAACCGCGATGGTTCCTTGCATGAGCAGCCCCCATCCCGAGGAGGCACCATCGGGCTCATCCCCGCTGGAGCGACCCGCGATCAGCCGATCGATGCGGCGTGCCGCTTGGACTCCCCGATAACATTACATAAATGCTTCTCGCTAAGATGCACTGAGTTGACCTTTCAGCCACCCCTGTCGAGAGACCCAGACCCGCGTCCGGATTGCAACGGGCACCCGGGCTGACAATAAGGGCAAAAAGACTCCACCCTGCTTGTACCAGAGGCGGCTGGTTCGGGCTGTGAGACAGATCACACCGCATCCCCTCCCCGCCCATATATCTTGACAGCGTCAGGGAAACGCGCTACTCAGGGCCACGCACTATGACCTTTTACGGAGTTTATGCCCATGGCGACTGAAGAGAAGCGCATCGTCGTACTCGTCCACGGATGGAGCGTTCGGAATACCAACACCTACGGGCAGCTAGCCGACCGGCTCGAGGCCGAAGCCCGCCGTGCAGCCAACCTCCAGCTGGACGTCCGGAATCTGTGGCTCGGAAAATACGTCAGCTTCTCCGACGCCGTCCGGCTCGAGGACCTGTCCCGGGGGTTTCAGGCGGCGCTGGCGCGGGAGCTGGGCCCCCTGCTCAAGGCCGGCCGGCGGTTCGCCTGCATCACGCATTCCACGGGCGGCCCGGTCGTCAGGGACTGGTGGCACCGCTACTACCAGCAGCAACCCGGCTCGGGGATCTGTCCCATGTCGCACCTGATCATGCTCGCGCCGGCCAATTTCGGCTCGGCACTGGCCCAGCTCGGCAAGAGCCGTCTCGGCCGGGTGAAAGCCTGGTTCGAGGGAGTGGAGCCGGGCGAGGGCGTGCTGAACTGGCTGGAGCTGGGCAGCCCGGAAGCTTGGGCGCTCAACACCGCATGGATCCAGGCGCCCTCGGTGATCAACGGGGACAGCGCGGTGTTCCCGTTCGTGCTGACGGGACAGTCCATCGACCGCAAGCTCTACGACCACGTGAATTCGTACACCGGGGAGCTCGGCTCGGACGGGGTCGTGCGCGTCGCGGCGGCCAATCTCAACGCGACCCACGTCAAGGTCGAGCAGGACGCGGGCGCGCCGGGGCGGCGTGACGACGAGGGGACGGTCTGGCACCCGCTCACGCTCATGGAGGTCCGGTCGTCCCAGCGCACGGCGGTCACCCTCATCCCGGGGCGGTCGCACTCCGGGGAGGACATGGGCATCCTGCGCAGCATCAAGAACGACCGGCGCCCGCATCCCACCGTTCGGGCGATCCTGGACTGCCTGCTCGTGTCCGACCACGACGGCTACCAGCGTCTCTGTGACCGGTTCGACGCGCAGGCCGAGCAGGTCAGGAAGGCCGAGCGCGTCGAGATCGAGCGGCGGCTGCTGTTGCCGAACACGGTGTTCATCCATGACGCCCATGCCATGGTCGTCTTCCGTCTGCTCGACGACCAGGGCGCGATCATCTCGGACTTCGACCTCAAGCTCACCGCCAGAAAAGGACGGCACATCAGCCCGAACTTCCTGCCCCGCGGGTTCATCGTGGACCATCAGAAAAATCGGCGCCATCCTGGAACGCTCACATTCTACGTGAACCATGACCTCATGGTCGGCTCTGAAGCCCTCACGGACAAGAAGAAGGGACGATCGTCCATCATCCGGGACGCCGTCGAGGAGATGGAAAGCCTTGGCATCCAGATCAGCCCGCGCCCGGACACCGGGGTGGTCCACTACCAGCCTGTGGAGGTGCTGGCGAAAACCGAGGCGCTCAAGAAATACATCAGGCGGGATCAGACCACCCTGGTCGACCTCGTCCTGCGCCGCGTCGTCCGGGAGCGGGTCTTCCGGCTGACGAAGGACCGCCGGCCGCACGATTTCACGAATGAGGAGGATGGTAAGCCGATCCCGTAGGAGGACGCGCTGACAGGCGGGATACCCTGGGGCTGCAACCGCAACGGAGCTGGTCCCGTGCGCAGCGGTGGTATTGCCTAACTTCCTTCGTGCATGACTGCCATGGTGATGATCCCGGGGAAAGCCATATGACTTATAAAGCGTTTGTGTCGTCAACTTTCAAGGACCTGCAAGAGCATCGTGCCCACGTCATTCGAGGCCTGCGCCGGGCGGGGTTCTTCGTGGATCCCATGGAAGATTGGCCCGCGGACAGTGACGAGCCCAAACAATTTTCCCAGGACCGTTTGAACGGGTGCCATTTGTGCGTATTGCTCGTCGCGTTTCGCCGCGGGTTCGTGCCAGACGGTGAATCCCGAAGCATCACCCAGCTCGAATATAACGCGGCCGTGGAACAGGGTGTCGATATTCTTCCCTTCCTTCTTGACGTAAGCGCTCCCTGGCACCGCGAGTTCGATGAGCTGGAGAAGGATCCTGAGCTCAGAAGGTGGCGTGAACAGCTTGGGAGGGCGCACGGTGTTGAACCATTTGGGTTGGAACCGCGGTCGATCGACATGACCGGCGCCCTGGGTCGCTGGCTGTCCAAGAGAACCACGGGCCAGAGTGTCGCTCGTCAGATCGCCCACATCGATTGGCCCGAGGGCAGATCTCCGTATCCCGGGTTGCTGTCCTTCGACGAGGAGTATGCCCCCTTGTTCTACGGGCGCGACCGGGAAGTGAAAGCGGTGCTGGCCAAAATGTCGGAGCCGGAAGGCCGCGTGCTCCTCATCAGCGGGGCGTCCGGCTCGGGCAAGTCCTCGCTGGTCGCGGCGGGCCTCTGGCGAGCCCTGCTGAAAGAGGGTCGCCTTCCGGGGAGCGCACAGTGGGCCTGGCTCCGCATGCGGCCCGGCGATGGTGCCAGACCCTTTGATGCGCTGGCCTGGGGGCTGAAGCAAGCCTTCCCGCGAATTGCCATGCGTCCCCAGGACCTGGCAGGCGAGCTGTCGGGCAACATCACAAAGTTGGGGGCACTGCTCGCCTCCCACCTGGCCCGGGAGCAGGAGCTCGTCCTCTTCATCGATCAGCTCGAAGAGCTCTTCACGCAGGGGTTCGCAGAGGGGGCCATCCGGAGCTTCCTCGATGGCCTCGTCGCCACTGCCCGCGACGAGCATAATCGCCTCCGCGTGGTCGCGACCATCCGCAGCGAGTTCATCTCGCGTCTAGAAGAGTCGGAGACCATGCTCCAGGTGCTGAACGCCGGCTACAACTATCACCTCGGGCCGGTGTCACCGCGGATCTTGCAGGAGATGATCGAGGAGCCGGCCGCCGCCACGGGATACGATTTTGAGGCGCGATTGGTCGAGACAATATTGAGCGAGGCCGCTCAAGAGCCTGGGAGCCTGCCGCTGGTCGCTTACACGTTGAAGCAGTTGTTCGAGCGCCGGCGTGAACGAACCTTCACGCGCGACGCGTATGAAGCGATCAACGGAGTCGCCGGCGCCATCGGCACACAGGCTGATCAGGTCATCGCTGGGCTGGGCACGGACGCGCTCGGCGCGTTCGACAAGGTCTTCGCCGAGCTGGTCCACATCGAGCGGGACCGTCCACCGACCAGGAAGCGCGCGACGCTCGCTATTTTTAAGGACAATGAGGCCGCAAAACGGCTTATCGGTGCGCTTGCCGGGCCGGACTGCCGGGTCCTGGTCACCGGTGGGAAGGAATCGGACCCCTCGGTCGAGGTCGCGCATGAAAAACTCTTCACGGCCTGGCCGCGACTGAGCAAATGGATCGACAAAAGCGGAGATGCTTTGCGACTGATAGAGTTTGCGGAGGAGGCCGCAAGTCGATGGCATGAGGCGGGAGCCAACTTACAAGAGCTGTGGCAGAGCGGGCGTGCGACAGCCATCCAGAAGGCACTCGCCCGGTTCAACAAAAACGCCTCGCCGCTACTCGAGGATGTGCTGAGGCCACAGAAGATGTTGATTGAACGTCTGGATCGAGGCACGCTGTCGCACGATGATCGTTTGCTAATTGGCCAGAAGCTGGCTGAGTTCGGCGATCCGCGGCCAGGGGTCGGGCTCGGCAAAGATGGCCTTCCGAACATCGACTGGGTAGACATACCCGCTGGTCAAGTCACAATAGCCGGAGAAAACAAGCAGTTTCATATAACTCGTTTTCGCATTGCACGGTATCCGGTCACGAACTGCCAATTTGAGACTTTTGTCGCGGCCTCGGACGGCTATAGTGATGAGAAATGGTGGAAAGGAATAAAACTCAGTCAAGCGCCGGTTCCACCGCGCTGGAAGGAGGCCAACTCGCCGCGGGAAACTGTCTCATGGTTCGAAGCAGTCGCTTTCTGCCGGTGGATGAGTCAGCGGACGCGGTCGAGCGTTCGGTTGCCGACCGAGTGGGAATGGCAGATGGCCGCAATGGGAGGTGAGACGGGATGGGAATATCCGTGGTGTGGTGGATGGAGCGACGCGCACTGTAATGGCGAGGAGAGCCAGCTCAAACGCACAACTGCCGTGGGTATCTATTCAAGCGGAGTTACGCGCCAAGGTGTCCACGACATGGCAGGGAATGTTTGGGAGTGGTGCCTTAACAGGTATCACCGCGTTGATACGTCACATGCTTCGCTCATTGACGACGCTGATACGCAACGCGTGGTTCGGGGAGGCTCCTGGCATTCTAATCAGGCGTACATGCGCACCTCGCGGCGTGAGGCCCGTAGCGCCAGCACTCGGACCGACGGCGTCGGCTTTCGTCTCGCCCAGGACATTGAGTAACCCTGTGCCCTTTGCGCTTTGACCCTTTGCCTCTTGAATCTCCCTCTCCCCATTCCGATGAGGAGAAGGCTCGTCCGCTTTCTCTCCGCTCCATTCATGTTTGATTGCTCTGAGCGCCCTGCCCTTCTCGCCCGTTCCTGCCCCCGCCGACGATGCGCTGGAAAAAGTTCTGCGTCTCCTCGAGGACGTAGCCGTTGAGAATGGACACCTCCCCGGCTGGATCCCGCTCTTGCGGGGCCGTGACCCGATACCGGTCTCGCTCTCTCTCAAGTCGCTGGGCGTTCAGCACCATGTCGCGCCAGGCTGCGCCCCACTGAAAGCTTTGTGAGAACCCGCCGACAATGGCGAGCATCGCGGCCAGCACCGGGGCCGCGATGGCGAACGTCGTGTCCCAGAACTGGTTTTTGCTGATGAATTCAGCCGAGGACAGCGAGGCCACGACCGTGACGACCGCTCCCAGGATCACCGTCAGGCTTCGCGTCAGCTTGTAGGCCTTCTTGTTATGCCGGCTAGCTTTCCAATAATACTCAATGGCTGTGTTGTACCTCTGCAGAATGTAGTCCTCGGACGACTCGGCATTCATGGCTGCGCAACCTCCTGGGTGGCTCTCCCCGTCTTCGTGCTGTCCCGTGGCCAGAGCAAAGCACGCCCTGCTTAGTCTTCTTGCTCGGACATGTCAAGACAGGAATGACCGAGCAGGGAGGAACTGTGAGGCAGTTCATAGGGAACCTGTGCCAAGCGGTGGTAGACGGTACTCATTCGATCACTACAGGCCGGTGAGCGCGGCGGTCAAGTGTAGCTCGCTCGTCGCGTTTCTCGTGGATCCGCGCGATCCGTCCGAGAAGGTCATGAACCGGATTGCGTTGGCTGCCGGTGCCGAGTGCTCATTGGGCACGTTCTCTTTCGTGCCTCGTGGCATGACCCTTGTCAGATCCACTTGGACCTATACGAAAGATGGGATGGTGAATACCTAGTATCCTCTATATTCTCCGCGCCTCGAGGACCAACTCGCAGTGCGAATAGGCCACGTCAGCACCCTGATGCTCCACCCACACACTTGTCGAGAGGACAGGCCATGAGCTTGAGATGGAGAGAAATGCGCGTGCGCTCCGCGGTACCACCTCTGTGTCTGGCGATGGTGTTTCTGTTGGGCTCGCTGGGTTGTGGGCTGTCGCAGCACCAGCTTGCAAAGATTGAGACCTACAGCCCGGCGACAGCGGACCTGGCCGCCGTATCGAGCGAGGCTCTCACGCGAGTGCGCCAGGACGTGCGCGCCCTCCAAGCCAAGAAGCGAAGCATCGAACGCCTCTTTCTCAAGCAAGACGAGGCAGAGGACCTCGAGCCGCTCAGCTCGGAGCAATTGGAAAAACGTCTGAGGGCCACGAGCGTCCTGCGTCAGTATGCCGAGCTGCTGGATGCCCTGGCACGTGATGACTACACGCCCCGCCTCCAATCCCAAGTGAACACGATGTTTGCCAATCTCAATAGAATCGAGGGGATCCATGTTTCAGAGTCGAGGCGTGACGCGATCGGTGCGCTCGTCGTCAAGGTCGGCGGGCTCTTCATCGAGTATCAACGCGCCAAGGCGATGCGCGAAGTCATCGCGGAGACAAAAGATCCGATCCGGTCATTGATCGAGAATCTGCGCGCCGACTTCGATCCCGAGGCAGTCCTCTGGGCCGCTGATTTGAAGCAGACCAAGTCGGAGATCGAGATGGACTTGCTCGTGGCGATTCAATCTCTGAGATCCATCGAAGACCTGCACCAGGAAACCGTGACGGCCGAACGTCGTGTGGCGGAAGCCCGGCGTAAGGCTGCACTGGCGGAAGGGACTGTGCAGAGAGATGCGACTCTATTGGCCGATGCGAATGACACCTTCAGGAACGCCCTTCGCGCTGTCGTCACGGCATCGGGGGGCGGGGAATCGAACGAGGAAGCGATGAGAGTCCAGGACGAGAAGCTGGCAGCCTTTGCCGAGGCTAAGGCCGCGCATGCCAAAGCCCTTGAAGGGAAAGCGAACGCAGACCGAGCGCTGGCCAAATCCCTCGCAGAGCTGCAGAGCGCGGCTGATCTCGAGGAATCAGCGAGAGCCGCGCTCAGTGGGGAAAGTGAAGACGTCAGCCCGGAAGCTGAGGACCTAAGGGCGACCATCCTTCGCGGACCCGAACTAGCCATGGTCAAGAACGAATACCAGAAGCTTCGAGTCGAGGCCGAGGAGCGATGGCAGGCGTTCCTCGCGGTGCAACCTCGTATCCAGGAAGCGATGGTGCGCTTCACTCAGGCCCAAAACGAACTGGTCAGGGTGATGGAGCAGCCTGAGTTCTCCGCCGAGCACATCGACGCATTCCTGCTGGAGGTCGAGCAATTACACCGCTTGTACAGAGCCATTCATTTGAACTAGCCAATGCCAAGGAGACATCATGCCTGAGATTATCAAGCTTGCCACGCAACTGGATAAGGCACGTGACCACCTCTTTGAGCTTGCGCAGAACACCCGTAGCCCGGGCAAGAAGGCCGAGATCGCTCGCGAGATGCGGAGGCTCTCGAGGGAAACTCGCCGGCTCATCTCGATCAACATCAAGAAGCGTGGAGAGGAGTACGACGCAGCCACGAGCGCGCTCGGAACGGCGAACACCCGGCTGCGCAAAGCCATCGATGACAGTCAGAAGCTTGCCGACGCGCTGGAGCAGGTGGCCTTCGCCCTGGACCTCGTCGCCAAAGTCAAGCCGGCCTAAGTTGGAGCCTCCAATCAGGATCGCGGGGGAGCCGATGTAGGATTACCTAACCAAACCTGAGCCCAAGATGACGTGCGCGGTTGAAACGGCGAGGTATGACTTTGACATTGCGGCGGATGTCTCGAAGCCGGGGGACACATGCGTCTAGTATGGGATTCCATCCGCAAGGCGCAGGTGGTCATAGCGGACTTGACAGGACTCAATGCCAATGTCATGTACGAGATCGGCATCGCTCATGCGCTGGGGAGAGAATTGATCCTGATCGCGCAGAATACGAAGAAGATGCCGTTCGACGTCCGCGGCAAGCGCTGGCATGGGTACCGTCTCACGACCGTTTCAGACCACGGCAAGAAACTCCGGGAGTCCCTCACCGAAGTCAACCTACTGCTCACCATCCCGGGGTCAACCAGTCACGAGCGGCGGCATAGGGAGGGGGAATCCCATGAGCGAAAAGGATCCGGAAATAAACCGCTTCCTCGTCCTGGCGTTTGGGGCGTATCTAATCGTTCTGAACGTGGTGCTGCTCTTCACCCTCCTGAAAATCTGGCCAACGACAGTCCCGCTGGAGCCCGCTCGTGAAGTTGTGGCGTTCGGACGGACATTTGCCATGCCGCCGGAGCGGACGTTTCTTGTCATCGCGCTCCTCGCCGGCGCCTTGGGCAGCTACATCCATCTCGCCACCTCTTTCGCGGATTACGCCGGGAATCGCCAACTGGTCGGGAGCTGGCTATGGTGGTATACCCTTCGGCCGTTCATCGGCATGGCGCTGGCAGTGATTATGTACTTCGTGGTGCGGGGAGGCCTCATCCTTCCAACCACCAGCCCCGAAGGGCTGAGTCCTTACGGCGTGGCGGCGATCGGAGCTCTGGCCGGCATGTTCTCCAAGCAGGCGACGGACAAGCTCCGCGAAGTCTTTGAGAACCTCTTCAAGACCGATAAACCGACAGACCGCGCCGACAAGCTGAAGGATGGGTAGAGCGAGGTGCTCGAGAATAGACCGAATAGGCGGCTGCTGCAGGGATGGTGTCAGGTGTCTGATTGATTAGAAATATTTCCCAGGGCTGTCGGTGCTCGTTTCGTCAAGCGGCCGATGTGAAGCAATAAAATCGCCCCTCCGGTCAGCGCTGACAACCTTTGATCCCGTTAACTCGAATGTCCGAGAAAATGGCTCCCCCCCATCATCCCGAGGCTGTAACCTATGATGCCTTCATAAGCTACTCCAGACAGGACAAAACGTTTGCCGTCCTGCTGCAGAAAGCGCTGAACGCTTACAAGCCCCCGAGGGATTTGGGCGTCCCGCAGCGCTACCTTCGGGTCTTTCTGGACGAGCAAGACTTCACGGGACCCGACTACCATGCCTCCCTCGACAAGCATCTTAAGGACTCCGCCAAGCTGGTCGTCCTCTGCTCCCCTGCGTCGCGCAGCAGCCCATACGTCAACGAAGAGATCAGACGATTCGCCGCGGCAAAAGGCCCGGACCACCTTATTCCCGCCTTGCTTTCGGGCATCCCAAACAACGAGGCGAAGGCTGGGCACGAGGCTGAGCTCGCGTTTCCTGATGCGCTCTGTGAAGCACTGGGCACGCCCCTTGGGGCTGACTACCGCGGCTTTGATCACCGAAAGGACAAGGTCCACAAACGGAGATTCGAGGATCCATGGTACAAGATCCTGGCCGACCTCTACGACAAGTCCCGTGGAGAGATCGAACAGCGAGAACGTAAAAGGCAGGCCCGAAGGCGGAACCTTGCGTTGGCTGTGAGTGCCGTCTCCCTTGTAATTCTCGCTTCATTGACCGTGTGGGCTCTGAAGGAGAGGAGCGAAGCCAAGCGACAGCAAGAAATAGCGGAGCAGCGAGCAAGAATTGCCTTCTCACGGCAACTTGCCGCAGAGAGTCTTGCTCAACTCGAGCGCCAAACGGATCTGGCGGTCTTGCTGAGCATAGAGGCGGTGAATGTCTCGGGGACCGTCGAGGCGCGAGGAGGCCTGCTCACCGCCATGCTATATCAGCCGCAGTTGGTGACCTTTCTGCATGACCATGGTGATGCGGTGAGAGCCGTGGCGATCAGTTCTAACAATCAGTTTCTGGCCTCCGGTTCAGAGGACGGGTCCATCCTGCTATGGGACACCAAGACCTGGGCACGGGTGGGCCCCGCGCTTCATGGTCATCGTACCGCCGTGACCGACGTTGTATTTAGTCCGCGTGGCGACCTGTTGGCCTCCGCCGGCTGGGATCGAACGATACGGCTTTGGAACCTCACCACTCGCTCAGAAGTGGCATCCCCTCTGCTGGGACATGAGCAGGCGGTCAATGCCTTGGCTTTCAGCCCCGACGGCCGAATGTTGGCCTCGGGGGGTTCCGATAAAACGGTCGTCTTGTGGAATGTTGTGACCCCCGTGAGCACCATCGTTACGCCTTTAGACAATGAGCGCGTGGTCCTCGGTATCGCGTTCAGTCCCGATGGGAAACTCTTGGCCACGGCGGCCGAAGATGGTGTGCGAATATGGGATGTGGGAACGGGAGAATTGGTCGGACGGAAGCTGAGTGCACATCAGCGCGCCGTGAGCAGTGTGGCGTTTAGCCCGGATGGAAAGATCTTAGCTTCTGGAAGCTTTGACGGCACCATTGCTTTTTGGGACGCGCGGTCGCATCGTCTGATGGGGCCAGTGATCAGTGGTCATGCTAATCGCATAGAGGATATAGCCTTCAGTCCAGACGGGCAGGTTCTTCTGGCAGGGGACGCAGATGGGCATCTCACCCTCTGGAGCATCGCTACGCGGAGACCTCTTGGTCTCGGATTGAGGGGCGGCGCGAGCGGCCTCACGAGCCTGGCAATCAGCCAAGACGGCGATACCGTCGCCGCTGGAACCTGGGACGGTGGGATTGCTTTGTGGAAACTGAGCCTGGGCAATCGACTTGGTTCCGCCATGGATGGACATAAGCAAGGGGTCACGAGTTTGTCATTCAGCCCCGAGGGAGCTACTCTGGCCTCCTCTAGCTATGATCGCACGATCATACTGTGGAACCTCTCTGCGCGAACGGCCAAGGGCCAGCCTCTTGAGGGTCACGCTGGCGGAGTCATCTGCATCGCTTTCGCCCCGGATGGAAGTGTGCTCGCTTCGAGTGGTTCAGACAGGAAGATTATTCTTTGGGATCCCTCTAGCCGTCAGGCAAAAGGCTCTCCTCTTTCCGGGCACAACGTGGGAAGCTTCATCACCTTTCTGGAAAACGGAAAAACTCTTGTATCGGGTGGGGCGAATGGCTCTCTGTGGATGTGGGAGACTGCGCGTCCGGGACGATTCAGGAAAACCGTTTCATTCCACAACGGACCAGTGGTCAATGTAGCCTCCAGTCCAAACGGCAAGTGGCTGGCCTCGACCGACCAGAACGGCAATATCCGGTTGTGGGCAGGTTCAGCCCTGAATGCGGTCGGTCCTCCCCTCGCTCTTCAGAGCAAGAACGCCACCAGCTTGGCCTTCAGCCATGACGGGAGCTTTCTAGCTGCCGGCGGGGATAAATCACTTCTCCGCTTATGGGATCTTCGAGATGGTCATCCTCAAAGCCGGGTCCTTTCCGGTCACACCCAAGAGGTCTTGAGTCTAGCATTCAACCCGCATGGAAGGATTCTGGTCTCCGCAGGTTGGGATGGTACCATTGTGTTATGGGACATCGTGGGGGGGCGCCAATTGGGCCCACCTTTGCGTGGACACGGTGGTGCGGTCGAGGGAATTGCATTCAGTCCAGATGGTAAACTCCTGGCCTCTGGAGGTCATGACGGTCGCGTGGTGCTGTGGGACCTAGACCTTGAGTCGTGGAAAGCCCGCGGCTGTCGGCTTGCCAATCGAAACCTTACAGAGAACGAGTGGCGGCAGTACCTCGCCGATGAACCCTATCGGAAGACTTGCGCTGACCTGCCTGGGCCGTCATGAGCTGCTCGCGTATAGGGCGATGTGCCCATGCGGCAGAGATCTCTATCTTCGAATCTTATCCTAAAATCCTCAGCACCTTGCTGAATTCTCAGCCTTCCTGCCCACAGCACACTCTTCAGAATAAGGGCGTTTCTCCATCCTGGGTAAGCTGATCCCCGCCCCTTGCTTTTCTATGTGTGAGGCAGTTCATAGGATACCTTCGTCAAATCGTGGTGCTGAATTCTGGTTCGGTGACTACTAACCAAGGTGCTGCGAAGCGGAGAAAGGGTCCGTCCACTAACGCAGGGGCGCAGAAGTCTTCATGCGGTGCGGCCACCCCGCTGGCCCGTAGCGATCCGCATTAATCAGGGAGGGTGCCGAAATGGGATACGAAACGGTCACATGCAAGGACTGTTGTGGCAATGGGAAAGCAAGATGTATGGGGTGCACCAACGGAATTGTGCTGATGGGCTCGATGATGATGCCCTGTGCGACCCCCGGCGGGACTCGCCACTTCAAGTGCTTGACCTGCAGCGGAAGCGGCCAGCGGAGCGAATACGTGTCGGCTGGAGGACGTCAGCAATGCAGCCTGTGTAATGGAGAGGGCGGACGAACGTGCTGGAGGTGCAAAGGCGCCCGCAGGATCTATTCGCGAGATTTCTCCTGGCTGAGTGAGACCTGCATTACCTGCTACGGCCGTGGCAAAGAGATGTGCAGACGATGTGGAGGAAAAGGGTACGTTTGATGTTCAACAGGGTTCGGTGCGACGTGTTGCACATGCCGACACGCACCGCTCGGTTCGGGACGAATAGAAAAACCGACGTCCGAGCGCAGGCGCCGTGACGCCAAAACCTCCTCACCCTCCTCGCCTTGAGCTCTTTGGGCAGGTTTGCTATGGATATCGCGAGTGACGTCGCACGTGATATTTCCCTAACTGAGCAAACGGGCAACTCCTAGATGGCCTTGATTGGCGGCCAGCAACAGAGGAGTGATGCCGTCGTTCCCCTTTGCGTTCGGATCAGCCCCATGCGCCAGCAATAGCTGCACGATCGCAGCATTCCCTTGAAGCGCTGCCGTGTGGAGCGCCGTCTGGTTATGTTTCCCGGTGTGAACGTTAGGATCAGCGCCCAGCTGTAGCATCTCTTTCACCGTGCCGTGCTGATCTTTGATGATCGCCATCTGAAGCGCCGTCAGGCCAGTGCTGTCCTTGGCGTTGACATCGGCGCCATGGCGAACCAAGCGTCTGACGGCCTTTGCCTTGCCAAGCCCAGCCATGAGAAAAATCAGGGGGGAGATGTCTCCATCTCCCAAATTCCACTTTTCGTTGACGTTCGCACCGTTCGCAACGTGTGCGTCAATGTCAGCGATGTCCTCTGCAGCGGCAGCCTCGATAAGCCTGGCGTGTCTGGTCTTACCCGATCCCATGGGGTCCTCCCTGTGCTAAGGTAAATCGACCTGCGCCATCGCATGACTGTGTTCTGATGGTCGTGCCGACAAGTAAGGAGCCGGCGATCTTTGGAAGCAGGCGATACCCATAAATCCTCGAGCTCCTCTAGGGGCTCGTCGATCTCATCGCGTGGGATGGCCAGAGCAGCCATGCTCAGAGCGAAGGGTGTCAGCCTTCCTCCAGCGCCGGTGAAGTTGACCATGGAGCCGATCAGTCCGCTCATGTTCCCTATCCCTAACAGAGTTTGAAGCCTATTGGGTATGAACCAGCTCACAAAGCTGAGGGGGCTCGATGACACAGACCCATTCCCATGTGACCGCCGCGGTCGCGAGCTCCTGGAAGGGAGGACGTCTTCTTGGTCCAGAAGCGAATAATCGTGGTTAGGGCCGAAAGGCCCTATTGGCTTTTTTAGAATTTCAGATCAATCTGCCTGTCCTCCCGAAGACTGCAACGCCGTGTCGGTATAGATCGCCGCCGCTATGTGAGCCAGGTCATACCCGAGGCCACTCGAACATGATAGAGACCCACCAAGCTGCTCAGGGCAATTGCAACGTTTCTAGGGGCAGGGGCCCGTGTCTTACCAGGAGGTGAGCAATGGAATGGCTGTTTCTCATCCTGATTATCGCCGTGCCGATCATCAGTGTCGTGGGTTGGCTCTTCTGGGTCCTCGTTGTCGGGTTTGCAGCAAAGAAAACGTATGATGCCGTCAGTAGCTCCAACATGGCGGGGGCTTTCGGCGCCGGGGTCGGCTCTGGGGACTTGAATGCCATGCTCGCACAGTTGGACCAGATGCTGCGGG
>JBFKNO010000028.1:0-16242 GCA_041629275.1 Nitrospiraceae bacterium | reverse complement strand
CGTCCGGCTTCGGCGGACCGCGTCTGCTCGCCAAGTGCGGTGACCCGAACCTCCGCGATTCGCAATGACAGGCTGAGCCACCGCACCCGGCCTTCGCGATCAGTGCACGCCTGCTCAGGCCAAATCCTCCCAGACAAACCCCGCTCCTGCCCCTCCCAGCCTCGTTCCTCGGGCTACGGGAGGGTGAGAGGGGGATCAGGCGCCGAAGAGGTCCATTTCGGTCTGCTGCGGGGAGGGGGACGGCGTCGGCGCGGTGACCCCTTTTGGTTGGGATGCCGCGCGGTCGAGGTAGTCCTTGAGCTTCTTGAAATCTTCCTTCAACGGCTGAAGAAGGCTGCCTTGATGGAGCGCGGCTGCGGGGTGGAGAAGCGGAAAGAGGACGAAATCCTTGAGCGGGATGGCCTGCCCACGGACCTTCGTGATGCCGACCTTCTTCTCCAGCAAGGTCTGCGTGGCCCAGTTGCCGAGCGAGCAGACGAGCGTGGGCTGGATGAGCTGGATCTGCTGCATGAGGAACGGCTTGCAGGTGTCGACCTCGTCGGGCTCCGGGTCGCGGTTGTTGGGCGGCCGGCATTTGATCACGTTGGCGATGTAGATCTCCTGGCGTGACAGCCCCGCCGATTCCAGCAGCTCGTTCAGCAGCTTCCCCGCCGCCCCCACGAACGGCTCCCCCTGGCGGTCTTCATGGAAGCCCGGTCCTTCACCCACGAACATCACAGCGGCTTGGGGATTCCCGACGCCAAAGACGACCTGTGTGCGGCCGAGCTTCGACAGCTTGCACCGCTGGCAGTCGTGAAGGGAGTCTTTGAGTTCGAGCAGGGTCATGGGGGTCGAGAGGAGAGGAACGAACGGGGCGAATGATAGTGAGATGGACAGAAGAAGTCAATGCGGAAAAAGACACCGGCGCGGGGGCTCAGCCTGTTCCGCTCAGCGCTGCGGTTCGACCGCACTACGCCTCGCATCCGCTCGGCTGCGGAACTCGCGCCAGCCCGAGGCTGCGCTGGGCTGGCGCTCACACAGTCCTCGCAGTCCGCCTTCGCCGTTCGGCTTCGGCGGACCGCGTCTGCTCGCCAAGTGCGGTGACCCGAACCTCCGCGATTCGCGGGACAGGCTTGGCCACCGCGCCGCTCGTGCAGGGAAGGCTCGCTACTGGTCGTTTTACCCAGATCGGCCAAGCCTCCCTCTACCAGCCGTCTTGAGTTTTGGTCCTTACCTCGCGTCTCGGTAGGGGTGGGGGAGTGGTGGAGCTGCGGGCGGATGATTTGGAGAAGGCGGACCCTGCGCGGCCTACGCGCGCTGGGCGGCGTGGTGCTCTTTCCAGCGAAACCAGCGGGTCGGGCAGATCTTGTTCATGAGCCGGTCGATCGGGGACAGGACACCCAGGTACAGGTAGCCTCGGAGCCGGCCTGCGAGGCGATGGTTGGCGCATCGGAGCGAAAGGGCATAGCCGGCCTCGTCGTACACCATGTGGTGCCAATATCCGGCCGGCATGAAGAGCGTCTCACCGGGCGTCAGGACGGCCTCGTACCCCTTGGCCATTCTGAGTCCGGGAAACTTGGTGAAATCGGGCTTGTCCACGTCAACGTAGCTTCGGCAGGTGAAAGGATGGTGGTGCAGATGTTGTCGCTCCTCGTGGGGAAACATGAACACCCGCTTCTTGCCGTAGAGTGCGGTGTGAAATACATGTGACATGTCGAGATCGAAGTGCATTTGGGTCACCGAGCCCCTGCACCCAAAAAACATAAAGACGAAGTTTTTGGAAAAGCCGTCGGCGATCGCAGGAAATGTGATGTCGTCGAGCAGCTCCGGGATCTCTCTTCTCAGGTTGTACAGAAACATTCTGAGGTCCTCAGGGGAGGTCAAGATCAACTGCAAGTAGTCTCGAAACGCAAGCGTGTTTGCGTTGGACATGTAGGATCGCCCGGGCGTTGTGAAGCCCGCATTGTAGACACGCACGGGTCTCTCGCCGTAATGCGTCTTGAAGAACTCGGGCGACCACTTCTTGAGCGCCGGCCAGGAAGACGCGAGCTCGGTCATGATCACCGGGCGCGACGGGAGCAGGTGCGAGTGTCGGAACTCGGCCTTGGTGAGGCTGGGAACGCGCGGAATAGGAAGAAGATCGAGCGGCGTGTGTTCCATTCTCCGAACCCTTCAACGTGTTGAGGGGAGCGGGTTGGGGAGGAGCCGGAAGGAGAACACGCTACCGTGGCCCGCACAGCTCGGGAGATGGACTGCGCGTCCCCGCAGAACCATTACCATTCAGCAAGAACTCTTTGTAAATGGGGAGAATGCCCTCTCGCTCGAAATGGAGGAAGTGCCCTGCTCCGGGAATGATGCGCGCCTCGCAGTGGGGGATTCGAGCCATGGCGAACGACACATCCTCGAGGTCCAGAATCGTATCGTGCTCGCCATTGATAATAAGGGTTTGCGCCTTGATATTCTGGAGATCCACGAAATTCTTGATATGACCGGCGCTCTGAACGAAAGCGCAGTGGGCGTAAAAGCACAAAAATTGCTGCTGGGTCATATGGCGAAACTGCTCGATGATTCGACGCTGGTATGAGGGGGGAATCTGTGAGCCGAACCGTTCAATCATCAGATGGGCGATCTCGGGCCCTCTGTCCTCATTGTAGAGTTTCTGCCCTTCGGTGATCACCTCCAGCATTGCCTGACTCGGTTTGACCCCAAAGCTCGCCAGGACCATCTTTTCCACGGTGCCGGGATGCCGTGCGGCATAGGCCGAGGCAACCATCGTCCCCCACGAGGCTGCCGCCAGGTGCAGGGGCGCGTACCGGTGCGTAGCGGAGATGACCGCGTGCAGAGCCTCCACCTGCTCGTCCAGGGAGATCACGGGGGCACCGTAGAGAAGCCGCGAGCGGCCTTGCCCGGGTGAATCGAACACGACGACGGAGTATTCGGAGGCAAAATACGAGACGACGGGCTTCCACACGGCCATCGTTTGTTGCGCACCGCTGACACACACAAGATACTTGTCGGCGTCACCGTACACCCGGTACGGAATGACGAACCGACCCTGTTGAAGCTCGCCTTTCGTGATTTTCACGCCTTGATTCCCGGATACATGAACGTCCCGAGCTCCCCCCTGGTTGGCAGATTTGGCATGGCCCCTGGGCCCAAGCCCGTCATGATGCTACCAGGAGAAAGCGCAGTAAGTGATCCCGGTTGACGACGGAGTGCTCGCCGAACCAGATTGACCACAGCACTTTGGCGAACAGCACACTCGAAATGCTGCTCACCTCACGTCCCTCGAAGATGGATGTCGTCGTCCCGCCGGGGAGCCAACGGATGACGAACCGGTCATTCTTTTTCACGTCGCGGTCAATCGCGCGAGCGAACACATCGACAAGGGGTTGGATCGCGCCCAGCTCCAAATCGCTGGCGTTTCTCCGAAACCCGTCGAGGAGGGCTCGTTGAATTCTGTCGGCACTCACGTCCCGAACGAAATGCATCGT
This sequence comes from Nitrospiraceae bacterium, assembly GCA_041629275.1. Lineage (GTDB taxonomy): Bacteria > Nitrospirota > Nitrospiria > Nitrospirales > Nitrospiraceae > JBFGRM01. The sequence goes on along the minus strand of JBFKNO010000028.1, from coordinate 12,769 downwards.
GACCTGCTTCGCCTGGCTGTCCGACAAGATCGCCTTCAGCACGGTTCCGGTGCTTCCAGTAGGAGGATCTTGCATATAATGTGCAAGGCAATACACGTTGAAGAAGAACCTGGTGCGGACTGCCAGCCCGGTGATGGTCAACCCGAAAGAGCTTCCGTTGCTGACAAATGAAACGCTAGCTGGAAATTCTGTGCCTGTCTCCGTGTCTCTGACGAGGGCGTCGTGCTGTGAGGGGGAGGCTGCGGCCTGTGCGGTGGTGGGGAGACACCCCAGCAAGAGGAGCGCGAGGATCCAGAGAGAGCACCTTTTCATGGCCTCCAGCCGTGAACTTTGGGGCACGACGGTACGGGCAGACGTAGGGCGAAGAGAGGGCTGCGCCGTTTCGAAGAGACGTGGCCTGCAGACGGCCTTTCTGAGCATAAGTTTACCAGGTTTCTATGGATTGTCAGTTAAAGAGGGTTTTTGAGAAAAAAGCGGTGCCGCACGGGGTTAGGGCCATGATGCCGGAGGCTCGCCGAGGAGGCCTGCGGTGGCTCGGGGGGGCAAGGCGCCCCGTAACGGGGAGGCTCGCCAAAGGACCTTGAAAGGGGGGCGCGGGCTCCAGGGGGGCACTCATACGTTGAGCTCGAACGCGCAATGAACTATCATGAGCGACCTTTTCTTGGACTCAGACGAGGTGGCTAAATGCCCGACCCGGGGCTGTGGGGGAGGCCGCAGGGGCGGCGAGGGTCGTGGGGTCGGCCTTTCACCCGAGTAACTGCGGGCGATGTTGTTGTCGGCGGGCATGGACCCCTATTCGGGGAGTGCCCTACCTCTGAGTCGGGTCTAGAACCCGGACGAGATGAAGGGTACGGTACGATGTGCAGAATGTCAACCAGCCGTCGTTTGGACCTCGGTCGCATGCGGGGTTCAGCCTACGGTCATGGGATGAAGCTGGGCATATCCAAGTAGCAGTAATGTCTGGATTGGCCCGCCAGTCCTTGATCCTTGCATGAAACGCGCATTTTCCGGCATGCCATTGATAGCGATGCCAACGCGGCAGACACGAAACAACCCGTTCGGCTGGTCAGGCCTGTGTCTGATGGTGCTCCTGCTGTCCGGTTGTGTGAGCGGATCCCCGACGGCTCGAGGCTATTTCAATGAACCCATCAGGCCCCTCGCGGCCGTGGAGGGGCAGTCGCGTGCACATCTCGCCTCGCTCCATGTGCCGTGGTGTGTGAGCCTTGATGACCGCGATTTGACCCTCGATCAGGTGCAATCGCTCCGCGAGAGGTTTTACGACCTTTCCCGTGCGCACGCCGGGGTCGATCCTACGGTCGCGGGCTCGCTTCCCGCGGAGGGAGCGTCGGGCAACACGGCACGTGATCTGCAAAAGCTCTCTTGCTGGAAGCTGGTTCAGCAGACGAAGATCCACATCCCCCGCAACGCGCACAACCGAGAGATCGTGGCTCTCGCGCTCCCGGGAGGCGGGAGCCGATCCGCCGTGTTTTCCGCGGCGGTCATGTTCGAGCTGCAACGGAAGGATCTGCTCCGCGAGGTTGACCTGATCTCCTCCGTCTCGGGGGGGGCGATGCCGGCCGCCCTCTATGCCAGAAGCTGTGAGGAGGAAGGGGAGTGCCTGGCGTTGTACGAGGGTGGAGAGCGGCTCCTTTGGACAGCGGCACAGGAGGAGCGGATCTTCGAGATGCTAACGACCGATTTCCTCCGCGGCGCGCTCACGAAGATGACGTTGCCCTGGAATCTGCTTCGGTACCGCACCACCGGGCATGACCGGACGGACACCATGGCGGAGGTATTCGCGTCGTCCCTGTTTGGAGCCGGCGAGGATGGGGAAGCCTATGGCATGGCGTTCCGCCATTTGAACCCCCGTCGGCCCAACGTGGTCATGAACGGGATGAACTCGACGGGCAGAAATCTTGGAGGGGGACTCAGAGGTCAGCACTTCCTCTTCACCCTCGAAACCTTCGAGGATGTCCTGCATTCAGATCTCCATGATTATCCCCTGGCCTTCGCCGTGGTCGGCTCAGGGGCGTTCCCCGGCGCGTTCCACCCTTTGACATTGGCCGCCTTCCCGGAGTCAGCCCATGCGCATGGTGAGCGCGACGTCAAGCCGAAGTACTTGCACATCGTCGACGGTGGGTTGTACGACCGGCTCGGTGTGGAGGCGATTCAGCTCATGCTCCAGGACATTACGGAGCGAGAACGGCCGTGTGTGAGGGCGGTTGACCAGGTCTCAATCAGAGACGACGACGACTGTTTGCAACGCGTCAGTCTGATCATTTTGGATAGCGGCTTGCCGTTCGAGGGCGAGGATGAAGGTGTTCCTGATGTCCGAATCCCGGTGTTCGACCTCTTCGTCAATCACAACATCAAGATGGTCTCACTGGCGCTGCTTGAGATCCAGGCTGAATTGCGTCTCAACGCACTGAAGGGGTTCATCCGGGAGCAAAACAACGCATTCAGACGCAAGCATAGCACCTTCAAGGATGTGGTCTCGATCACAGAAGTCAGGCTGCGGGATGTTGAGCAATGCATTGGTGACCCCCTTCCCTGTGCCCGCGCAGAGGGGATTACGGCCATGTCGCTGGAAGATGCGAGGGGGACCTATCAAGGCCTCTGGGACCAGGTCATCAAGGTGCCGCTCTCGTTGAGTATCAGCCAGGAATCCGCCGCCGCTCTGCGGAGGGCTGCACGGATTGTGGTTCACAAGAAACTTCAGGAAAACTGCCTCGCGGGCAGGCCGCAGATGCACTGTCCACCGACCCCGCCTCCGGATCTTCATGACTCCCTCCAGCTCTTTACCGGAAGCCCGCCTCGCTAGCGCTCGCCATATTCCCAGCTCGTTGAGATTGAGCCGGCTCGCCAGAATCGCATGGCGCTTCCTCAGTATTCGACGTTGTGGACGCCGTCGTATTGATCGAGCAGGATGCCCAAAGCCGTTTTGAGCTCCTGGACCTCGGGTGTGACGTCGGTTCCGCTGAGGGCTTGCACGGAGGCATCGAGCCGTCGTACGGGCGCCAGCGCCCGGCGATCCGTCGTGCGCGCAAGGGCGCGGACGATCTCGGTCTGGACGGGGACGGGCTCTTTCGGAAGGGCGTCCACCAACGCGGGCACGATGTCCACGTGCGGATGCAGCGGGGCGAGCCGTCCAAGGCCCTTGACGGCTGCGGCGCGCAGCGCGGGCGTTCCCGTCCTCAAGAGGTCCAGCAGCACCGGAATTCCGTCGCGGGCGCCGATGGCGCCGAGGGCCACGGCTGCGGCGTTGGCGACGGTCAGATCGGGGTCCTTGACCGCGCGACCCAGCTGCGGGATGGACTCCACCGCGAACATGTTCCCCAGTAGGGTCATGACGGTCAGTTTCTGCGCCGCCTTGGTCTCCGGGTCATCGAGGACCTGCAGCAGGCGCCCCGTGTGACCCCATTCGGCTGCCAGGAGAATGGGAAATGCATCCGCGCGCAGCCGGTCGGTGAGGGCTGCAAGGGCGTAGGCCCCCGGGTCGTCCACGCCGGCGGTGCGGGCCGCCTCGGCTGGATCCTCGAAGTCCGTGCGGACCTCGTGGCGCCAGCCCATCCGTTGGCCGTCTAGCCTGTAGCTGATCTGGCAGGCGGGTCCCCTCCAGCGGTGCGAGGCGGCGCCGGGCAGATCCGCCTCGCCTCCGGAGCGGACCGGGCCTTCCCACGTCTTGCGCGCCTCGCATTTCACGCGGAGGGACACGTCATGCGGCCGCGCCGGGTCCTTCACGACGGTGAGCCCGAGCCCGGACAGCCGTGCTGCCACGAGGCGGAAGATTTCGGCGGGATCGCGCGGTCCACGATCCGTCAGCGCGATGACCTCGACCAGGACGCGCTCCACGCGTCGCAGCTGTTGCTTCTGCTCCGCGGTCAGGATCTCGCGTCGGGCCACGACATGGTCGGGCCACCCGACCCCCAATGCCAGAGTCGCGATCACGCAGATTGCGGTCAGCCGCGTTCCCGTCACGAGGGTGTTCCATGGAGGGTCCAGCGTCGCGTCCATCCGCAATCTTCTCACGGCCCTCGTCCGACGTTCAAACGGGGGGTGCGACCGCGTTCATCCCTCCTGTGCCGCGATCGCCGAAGCGCAGCGCAAGCCGCTGAGCACCGCGCTCTCCAGCGTCGAGGGCAGGCCCGTGTCGGTCCAGGCGCCGGCCACGAGCAGGTTGGCAATCGGCGTTTGCGCAAGGGGGCGCAGCATGGCTGCCCCGGGGCTCAGACAGAGAAAGGCGTGCGGGTCACGGACGATATCGCATGTGTCTCCTCCGGGGTCGCAGGATGGCGGGAACGTCTCCCGCAGATCCGTCACGGCCAGGTCGCGCAGCTCCTCATCGGATCGGTGCAGCAAGGCCGGGCAATCCGTGGCCGCGAGAGTCAGAGAGCGGTCCCGCCCCCCGGCCTCTGCGGCCCCCGGGGCGATGATCCAATGGAAGGTGCCGCTCGGGCGGAGGACGAGCCGCGCCTGCGGATCGCCCCAGCGCATGCCCAACCGGACCACCACGGCGGGGACGTCGCGGAGACGCGTGAGCTGCTCAAAGTAGGCATAGCGCGTCAGGAGGCGATCGGGGAGGAGACTGCAGACTCGTTGGTGGGGCAACGCCAGGACGTACCACTGCGCGGTGGCGCGGGCTCCGGTTTCGAGCCGGACCGACGCGATGCGATCGTCGGCGAACTCGATCTGCGTGACGGGCGTGTTCAGGCGGATATCCGCGCCCGAGGCTCGAAGCCGTGCGGCCAACGGTCCGACTGCGAGCTGATGCAGGGACTGCCCGGCAATCAAGATGGTGCCCGCGCGTCGAGAGCTGAGGAGGTGTCGGTTGACGGCGCGGACCAAATGGGCCGCGGAGGCGGTGTGCAGGTCGCTCCCGAGGAGCATGCGTGCGAGGGGGGACCAGATCTGCGCGCGCGCCTGCGCGGACTGTCCCTGCTGCGCCAGCCATTCGTCGGCGAGGCGTGCGTCCAAGTCCGGCGGCAGCGCGGCGGCCTCTTCCCATGTCCGCTCGATAAGTGTGAGGGCGCGCCAGCGGTCCGCGAGCCCGAGCCCGGAGAAGGTCGCGAGGGCGCAGAGACCGTGCAGGGGGCCTGGAAGCCAGGGGTGGCGCAGCCGGACGCGTCCGTCCGGGAGTGCGACCTCGAGTCGTGCCGGCCGCCATATGCCGGACGGAAATCCGTCGCCAAGCAAGCGAAGCAGCGCGGCCACGGCCTCGTCACATCCGAAATGCACCGTCGAGGAAGCACGCAGGCGGCCCGCCAGGACGTCCTGCTCCTCGGCCAGCGTCACGGCGTAGCCAAGCTCGGTGAGACGGAGGGCGGCGGTGAGCCCCGCGGGACCTCCGCCGATCACGAACACGGAGCGCGTCATTCGGTCAGCGCTGTGCGGGACCGGAGGAACGGGATGGCGGATCGGAGCCAGATCCCCGAGGCAATGACGAGCCGAGTGGGAGCCGGGATGCTGATGCGCGGCCCAAAGACCCGGTAGCCTGTGGTCTCGATGCGGTCCAAAATCCGCGAGTAGACGCCGCTCATGATCTCGGCTGCGAGGAGGGTGCGACGATCGCGGGCAGGCAGCCGTTCCGCCACGGCTTCGGCCTGGCGGTAAAAATCACGGGCGCGCCCGCACTCGAACTGCAGGAGGCTCAGCAATCCAGTCGAATACTGTTGCTTGAAGATGTCGTCCTCGGCGCAACCGAATCGAGCGAGGTCTTCCTGGGGGAGATAAAGACGGCCGCGTTCGGCGTCCGGCCTGAGGTCCCGCAAGATGTTGGTCAATTGGAAGGCGAGGCCGAGGTTCACGGCGTAGTCCCTGGCCGATTCCGAGCGGGTTCCGAAGATCTTGAGGCAAATCAGTCCGACCACGGACGCGACCCGGTAGCAGTACGCGTAGAGGTCGGAGAAGGTCGCATAGCGACGAATCGTGAGGTCCATTTCGACGCCGGCGATCAGCTCCTCGAAGTAGGACTTGGGGATCTCGCATGCCGATGCATGGTGCGCGAGGCTGATCGTCACGGGATGCGCCGGGGCGCCGCCGTAGGCGGCATCCAGCTCGGCACGCCACTGCTCGAGCTGCCGCATCGGATCATCTCCCGGACGTGCGTCGTCCACGACGCTGTCCACCTCCCGGCAAAAGGCGTAGACCGTGTACATCGCCTCACGTCGCGCTTTCGGCAGGAACAGAAATGAATAGTAGAAGTTGCTCCCGCTGCGCTTGGTGATCTGCGTGCAGTGTGCCTGAGCTTCGGACGCGTTCACGGCGACTCCCCCGGGGGTCCAACGGGCGCCACGGCCTCGGTGGCGTCCGGCAACGACGAGCCCCCTCTCGATGAGCGGCCAGGGGCGGTTCCAGATGTGTGCGACGTGATCACGGTGATCCCCACAGCCGGCTCGCGAGGGCCGACACGGTCAGACCACGCAACGAGTGCACCGCCCAGTCGGCATGATCGAGCTCGACGAGACGGTGCGTCGTCGCGACGGCCAGGACCTTCATGCCGGCTGCCTGCGCGGCCTGAATCCCCGCCAGCGAGTCCTCGATAACCAGGCAATCCGCCGCCTCCAGCGGCTCCGTCCCGGGCGGTGACAGGCAGTTGAGCGAGTGGAGGGCATGCAGGGGCGTTTCGGGGTCTGGTTTGCCTCGCCGCACGTCCTCTGCGCTGGTGATATGCTCGAAGTCTTTTAGCAGGTCGCCGTGCTCGAGGACAGACTCGATCTCCTGCCGCCGTGCTCCCGACGCGACGGCGAGCCGGCATCGTGTGGCCGCGTCACGGACCAGTTCGCGCACGCCCGGGTAAATGACGACCCCTTGACGGATGGACTCGCTGAGCGCCCGTGCCTTGTGCCTGACCAGGCTCTCGATCTCATCCGGACCGGCGGCACGGCCCCGATCCGCCAGGATGGCCTGGAAGCACGCTCGATCGTCGCAGCCCAGGTAGCGGGCAATGTATTCGTCCCGGGGCAGGAAGATTCCGATCTCGCCCAAGGCACGCTGAAACATGGCCAGGTGAGCCGGCTCGCTGTTGGCGATGACGCCGTCGAAATCGAAGATGATGCCACGTAGCATTGGGCGATGCGGGCAGCGGGGCGGTCGGACGGGCGGGGCAGAGTATAACACGACGCCCGTATCCATGAGGCCAACAGACGGACGAGGAGCGGGGGCCAGGTTTGTCGATGCTCGCGGCTAGGGCTTCGGGACCAGACGCTTCTCCGCGATCCAGCCCTTGGCCCCGCTTTGCGTCTGGACGGCATAGACCCACGTATTGTTTTGGAGCTCGCCGTCGACCACCACCAGGGTGGCGCCTGGCCTCACCTTGGGGCCTGGCCGAACGCCCGAGGGATCCGCGCTGAGTGACAGCGAGCCGCCCGGAGCCGCGGGATCGAGGATGACGGACACCTGCTGTCCCTCCCGGAATTGCGGCGAGGGCACGGCCGCCGCGGCCGGCGGGGGGGTCTTGGCCGGCGCTTGCGGAGCACCGGGAGCGCCCTGCGTCGGCGGAATGCGGGCCGAGGGCTTCGGGGGCGGCTGCACGACCATCGCTGGGGGGGGGCTCTCACCAATGAGCGGGCCCAGCAGGTCCATGGCGACCTCGGGCTCCATCGCCAGATAGCCGCCGCCGACGACGATCAGCAGGAGCAGGATCCAGAGCAGGGGGCCTCGGCCGGAGCTCTTCTTCGGGCTCTTGGGCGAATAGCTCCGCGAGGGGGTTTCCTCGAGGTCATCGAGATCGTCCTCGAAGTCGAGGTCCGGCTCGGGCTCACGGGCGAACATGAGAACCCATCGGGGCAGGGGGATGTTCGCGTGAAGGCGGGGAAAGACAGCGACCATCGGAGGCCTCCTTGTTGGCGCAGGAACGTCTGCGACCACGGGATCGTGCCTGTAGATACCATCATCGGCACATCCTGTCAAATTCTGTCATGAAATCACACGGTTCCCTCACGTCTTGGGACGACGAAGCCCGCGTAGCCGACGACCCGTTCGCGATCGCCCCCGACATCGCCGGATGTGGCATACCGAATCAGGGAGGCGCGGGTCGCACCGAAGTCGCGCGCGATCTCCATGGCAACCAGCGTCGGCCCCAGCCCGCACATCGTGATGTCTCGGGCCCGCACCTCGGCGTAGAGCGCCTCCGAGTCCAGCGCTTCGATAGCGCGGATGGCGTGGGCATCACGCTCTCGCACGACATGGTCCGGCTCGTAATGCGTCATGTCGGTCGTCGCGAGAATGAGCGCCTGCGCAGACGGATCATCCCCGGCGCGCTCGCGAAGCACGGAAGCCAGGGCGCGCCCGAGCCGGCGGCACAGCTCCGGATTCGTCGTGCCGAGCACGATCGGGACGATGTGAAGATCCTGGCGAGCGTGGGTCAGGAAGGGAAGTTGAACCTCAAGGCAATGTTCGTAACGGTGGGCCGACTCGTCGGGCTCGGTCTCTGGGAATCGACTCAGGATGAGCTGCGCCAACGATCGATCGACCGGAATCTCGCAGCCAGGCATGAGCCAGGTGCCGTCCGGGTAGAGCGAAACCGATGGGCCCAGTCCGGTGTGATTCGGACCGATGAGCACGACGGTCTCCGGGAGCGCGAGTCGGGCATAGACCGCCCCGGCGACAGGGCCCGAGTACATCAGCCCGGCGTGGGGGCTGATCCCGATCAGCATCGGCTCCGGGCGACCGTCCGGATCCTGGCACCGCTCGACCTCGGCACGAAGAGCCTGCGGGGAGGCGCTGTAAAATTGTCCGGCGACTGCGGGTAGACGGCGTGACACATAGCCTCCATCGCAAGCAATTGAGCTTGGGAAACGAGTCCCAAGTCTCACGGCCTAGGTCCCACGTCGTTTAACCCCCGAGGCTTGGTGCCTTCACCTGGGACCTGGGACGTGGGACGTGGGACGTGGGACTCCCGACTTAACAGTATTCGACGTTGGAGCAGTTGAAGACTTGCTTGTCACGACTTCCGCTCCTGAAGACCGTGATGCCCTTGCACCCGAGTCGGTAGGCCAGGAGAAATGCGGAGGCGATATCCTCCTTCGTCGCGGTGGTCGGCAGATTGATGGTCTTCGACACGCCGCTGTCGCTGTGCTTCTGGAAGATGGCCTGCATGCGGACATGATGCTGGGGCGATACGTCGTGGGCGGTTACGAACAGCCGCCGCAGATCGGCGGGGATCTCCGTCAGGTGTTGGATCGACTCGGTGGCGGCCACGCGGTCCAGGAGGGCATCGGACAGGAGGCCGATCGCGCGGGCCTTGTCGACGAAGGCCGGGTGCACGGTTGGCAACCGGACATCCTCCATCACCGTGCGGGTGAAACTGACGCCGTAGAGCGGCTCGATTCCCGGCGAGCAGTCGGCGATGATGCTGATCGTACCGGTCGGCGCGACGGTCGTGAGCGTTGCGTTGCGGAGCTTCAGCCCGTGGGAGGCGGGGCGGCTCCCCTTGTAGTTCGGGAATGTCCCCCGTGCCGATGCCAGGTGGCGCGAGGCCTCGTAGGCCTGCTCCTTGACGAAGCCCATGACCTGGTCCCCGATGCTCAAGGCCTCTTCGGTGTCGTAGGCAACCCCGAGCGCGATCAGGAGATCGGCGAATCCCATCACGCCCAGCCCGATCTTGCGGTTGCCCTTGGTGATGGCCTCGATTTCGGGCAACGGATAGTGATTGACATCGAGCACGTTGTCCAGGAAGCGGATGGCGACAGGGATCACCTGAGCGAGACGGTCGTAATCGATCCGCACCGACCCGCGGGGACCCGTCACGAACTTGCCCAGATTGATCGATCCCAGGATGCAGGACTCGTAGGGGAGCAGCGGCTGTTCACCACAGGGATTGCTCGCTTCGATGGCACCGACGTGAGGCGTGGGATTGTGCCGGTTGATGGTATCGAGGAAGATGACGCCCGGGTCTCCGGTCGCCCAGGCCGCCTCGACCATTCGGTCGAACACTTTCTCCGCGGCCAGGGTGCCGGTGACCCGACCGGTGCGGGGATTGATCAGCGCGTATTCCTTGCGCTGCTCGAGGGCACGGATGAACGCGTCGGTAATCCCGACCGAGAGATTGAAGTTGGTGAGCTCCTTGAGATCCTGCTTGACGCTGATGAACTCCAAGATATCGGGATGGTCGACGCGCAGGATGCCCATGTTGGCGCCCCGGCGCGTACCGCCCTGCTTGATCACCTCCGTCGCCATGTTGAAGATGCGCATGAACGACACGGGGCCTGACGCGACGCCGCTGGTCGTCGCCACACGATCGTTCTTGGGTCGCAGGTGGCCGAAGGCAAAGCCGGTCCCGCCTCCCGACTGATGAATGAGCGCCTGGTGCCCCACCGCGCTGAAGATCCCCTCCAAGGAATCCTCGACGGGCAGCACGAAGCAGGCCGAAAGCTGCTGGAGGTCGCGCCCCGCGTTCATCAGGGTGGGAGAGTTCGGTAGAAAATCGAGCCGGCGCATGAGGTCGTAAAAACCCTTTGCCTGCGCCATCATCGCCGCCGAGCCGTTTCGCCGGGACGCCGCGCGACGACCCGTCCCGCTATAGAGGAGCTCGGCTCGAGCCACGTTCTCTGCCACGCGCCAGAACAAGTGTGTCGGCGTCTCCACCGGCCTGCCGGCCTTGTTTTTGGTCAGGTAGCGACGCCGGAGGACGGTCAGGGCGTTGGGCGACAACCGTGGGGATGGCAAGCTGAGGCGTGTCATATCGATGCGGGCCTGGTCGAAGTCGCGAAGACCCTATTATAGGACAACTGACGCATTCATACCATGCCTCTCTCGTCCTCGCGGCGCGCCACGGGGTGTTCCGGTCTGCACGGAAAAGCGCTTGCAACCGTGCCGGTTCCAGGGCAAGAATCCCGGGATAGCAAGGAGGCGCCCATGAAATCGTACCGTGAGGAGCTGTCGTTCGAGACGGAAACGAGGAGAGCCTACATGAACATCACGCCGAAGGTCGAGGGCGCGGTGAAGAAGAGCGGGATCAAGGAAGGCCTCGCCCTGGTGAACGCGATGCATATTACCGCCAGCGTCTACATCAACGATGACGAGCCAGGCCTCATTCAGGACTTCGACGACTTTCTGGAAGGCCTGGCGCCGTTCGGTCGGGACTACCGCCACCATCGCACCGGGGAAGACAACGGCGACGCCCACCTCAAGCGTCAGGTCATGGGGCGGGAAGTCCTCGTTGCCATCACGAAGGGAAAACTCGACTTCGGTCCCTGGGAGCAGATCTTTTATGGAGAGTTCGACGGCCGCCGCAAGAAGCGGGTCTTGATCAAGATCATCGGGGAATAATGCGGTCCGTGACGCGTCACGCGTCACGCGTGACGTTCTTCCCAAGGGCTTGCCTCTGCCGTCGAACTCTGGCACCATTGACGTCGTTGATCGTTCATCGTCAACCGTTCATCCTCGGAGACCTCGTTCGGACGCGACGGTTTGCTTTCGGTTAGCGTTTGACGAATCCCGATCGACGATTGACGACACCGGGAGGCACTCATGGCGAGCTGGTATCGCCCCGATCCGTTGACGCGTGATCTGATTCACCTGATCAACGCGCGCCGGCATGATCACGGCGACGCCGATGCGGCGATCGATACACTTCAGGCGTTCCTCGAGCAGGATCGGGAACAGGATCTGCTCACGGTGCTTGCCGCACTCGACGAGGAGATGGCTGAATGGCTGTTCGACCTCCTCGCCGAGGCCGCCTGCACGATCATGCTCGAAGGGCAGGGCGACGACAAGCCGGCCTATGCGGTGATGGGGGCGTTGGAGCTGCCGCTGCAGGCGAATCTGAACATGCCGCTGGGACTCAAGATCGATCCCGTCACGACGGCGGATCTTCTGCGGCGGCACCTCAAGCTCCCGGCCGGGGCGGTCGTCGCCGTCGAGCCGCGCCTGCTGACAGACGCCACGCTCGACTTGCTGACCCTCCACCGACTCCATGAGCACCTCGCCACCATTGCCGATTCGCAGCGCCCCCAGCCGATTGCGGCGCGCCTCCACCCGCCGGTCGAATCGACCGCCTTTCTCTTCTTCCAAATCGTCGGCATGGCCGAGCCGGGCTTACCGGAATCGGTGGAGGAGGAAGATCGGCAGGCGCTCATGGAAGGGCTGGTGACGCAATGCCAGGAGCTGGCGAACGCGCCGCAGACGCTCCAGGCGCCGACCTATGCCGCCTACGCCATGTTCGACGCCCAGAATGCGGTTCGTCTGCACCGTCTCGCGGACGAGACGGCGGCCGTGTGGCGCGATCTCGACTCACAGGTTCGACTCCGAACGATCGTCCATTTGCACACCCAGTGCGGGAACGGCGTGTATATGCCCGTCTGGACCGATCTCTTCGATCCGGGCCTGGCCGAGGATCACGGGCCGGTCTGGACGTCACCGGACGTGTGGGTCTTCACGGCGGATCTGCCCATCGAGTGGCCCGGTGAGATGTTGACGAACCGGCTGCTCGCGGAGGGCTGCACGCGGTTCGAGAACCACATCGTCGAAGCGCCGGAGAACTGAAGCCTCGTTATCCGTCACTCGTCATTCGTCAATCGACGCGGTTCCTCCCACACCTTTCGTTCCAAGGCGCAGGCTCCATGCCCAGCCCGAGCTTAGGCAGGTGCTGGCCTCAAGCGCTTTGACCAAAAAAACCCGGACAGATAAGAGGGGGACAGAGAAAAAGGGGATCGGCTACTTTTTGAGCACGCTGTACTGCCGCTGAGGCCGACACAAAGAGTGTCGGGATGAGCCGGCCCAGCTCTGGCCTTTTATCGGGAGAGATTGTTCCGATCGATGACGAATAAGG